>JASHVV010000180.1 GCA_030044385.1 Gammaproteobacteria bacterium | reverse complement strand
TCGATCACCCTGATTACGATCAGGCTCAGGCGAAGGCCGATGCCGTCACCGCAGTCACCGAGTTCTGCGAGGCACTCGGCCGCGTGTAGTGACTTCGCGATATTTCGCGACCTGTCTGTGGCGAATCGATCGCGGCGGCTCGATCCTGGATTGGCATGACCGGGTTCGCCATTTTCAGACGTCCTCGCCAGGAGATCCGCAGGCCCGCAACCTTGCCAACCCCATGATTTTAACGACGATTGGTCAGATGCGTAGTAACACCCGATGAAGCGGCGCGGGGCGGCGATCGTCGTTTGGGCGCTGCTGCTGGGCATGGCGGCGCTCATCGTGATTCGGGCGCGGTACTCGGCGGATCTCTCGGCGTTTCTGCCGCGGGCGCCGACGGCCTCGCAGCGGCTGTTGGTGGAGCAGTTGCGTCAGGGAGTGGCATCGAGGCTCATCATCGTCGCGATCGAGGGCGGGACAGCGGGGGGCGAGCTGCGCGCGCAGCTGTCGCAAGGGTTGGCGCAGCGGTTGCGGGCCGACTCGCAATTCACGTCGGTGGAGAACGGCGATCAGGCCTCGATGCGGCGGGACGAGGCGTTTCTCTTCGCGCACCGGTATCTGCTCAGCGGCTCCGTGACGCCGCAGCGATTCACGGCCGCGGGACTGCGCGCTGCGATCGAGAATACGATCGACATGCTGGCCACGCCGGCGGGGATGCTCGCCGAATCGATGGTACCCAGCGATCCGACCGGAGAGATGACGGCGCTGCTCGGGCAGTTGGGGCAGCGGCAGGCGCCGCGCACGCTGGATGGAGTCTGGGTTTCCAAGAACGGCGGTCGTGCGCTGCTGCTCGTGCAGACGCGTGCCGAGGGCTCGGATACCGACGCCCAGGAGCGGGCTGTGCAGGCGATTCGCAGCGCGTTCGCCGCGACGCTCGCGGCCCGGGACGCGAGGGCCTCATTGCAGATGACAGGCCCGGGAGTGTTCGCGGTCGCGGCGCGCGCGCACATCAAGCGGGAGGTCATGCGGCTCTCGATCGTGAGCTCCGTGCTCATCCTGGCGCTGCTCATTCTGGTTTACCGGTCGATTCCACCGCTGCTCCTCGGGCTCGTGCCGGTGGCTTCGGGAGCGGTGGCAGGCGTTGCCGCGGTGGCGCTGGGGTTCGGAGTGGTGCAAGGGGTGACGCTCGGCTTCGGGGTCACGCTGATCGGGGAGGGAGTCGACTACTCGATCTACCTCTTCGTGCAATCGCGATCGCACGCACGCGCGGTTGACGCGGGGCGGGCGACTGTCTGGACGGTCTGGCCGACCATCCGGCTCGGCATGCTGATATCGGTCTGTGGGTTCGCGTCACTTCTGCCGTCGGGGTTCCCAGGGTTGGCGCAGCTCGGACTTTATTCGCTCACGGGCGTGCTGGCGGCGGGACTCGCGACACGCTTCGTGCTCCCTGCCCTGCTGCCGCGCGACTTCATGATCCGGGATCTGAGCGCCATCGGCCGGGTGGCGGAGAGCGTCCTGCGGCGCCTTTCGGCGGGACGTGCAGGTGCGCGCCTGGCCGTGGGGCTCATTGCCATCGCCGCGGCAGTGGTGCTCTACCTCAACCGCGATCGCCTCTTCAGCCACGACCTCGCGGCGCTGAGCCCGGTCCCCACCGCCGACCAGCGGCTCGATGGAAGGCTGCGAGCGGACCTGGGCGCGCCGGATGTGCGGTATCTCGTGGTCGTCTCGGCCCCCGACAGACAGTCGGCGCTGCGCGGCGCGGAACAGGTCGGGACGGAGCTCGAGGGACTCGTCGCGCGCAATGCGATCTCGGGTTACGACAGCCCGGCGCTGGTGCTTCCGAGTCAGGCGCTGCAGCGGCGCCGGCAGCAGAGCCTGCCGGCGCCTGCGGTACTGCGCTCGAGCCTGCGGCAGGCGCTCGCGGGACTTCCACTGAGCATCACGCGGCTTGCGCCGTTCCTCAGCGACGTCGAGTCGGCGCGGCACGCGCCGCTCCTGACACGGAAGGATCTCCAAGGCACTTCATTTGCCTCCGTCGCGGATTCTCTCCTGGTACGCGACGGCGACCGGTGGCACGCGCTGCTGCCGCTCGATGCCCCGACCTCCGGGCCGCATGCGCTGACGATCGACTTCGCACAGGTGCGCCAGGCGGTCACGGCGGCGGCGCCCGCGCACGCCACGGTGTTGGACCTCGAGGGTCAGGCCAACGGGCTGTATGCGACTTACCTGCGCGGGGCCGTGCGGCTCTCGCTGTTGGGTGTGGCGGCGATCACGGTGCTGCTGCTCCTCGCCGTGCGCTCCCTGCCTCGCCTCGTCCGGATCCTGTTGCCGCTCGCCGCGGCGGTGCTCGCCGTAGCCGCCGGACTCAGCCTCTGCGGACAGCCGCTCACCCTGCTGCACGTGATCGGCATGCTGCTGATCGTCGCCGTGGGCTCGAATTACGCGCTTTTTTTCGACCGCGCCGCGCCTGGAAGCGCAACCGCCGCGGGGCTCGGCGAGGCCTCGCGTTCCTTGACGCTCGCATCGCTGGCGGTCGCCAATTGCGCCACGGTGCTCGGCTTCGGCGTGCTCGCCTTCTCCTCGGTTCCCGTGCTGCAGGACCTCGGCTCCACGGTGGCTCCGGGAGCCTTTCTGGCGCTCGCTTTCGCCGCGCTCCTGTCCCCGTATCGCTCCGGCACCAACTTGTGAAAAAATGTTGCCGCTGCGCGGCGGTGGCGCCTGCGCCGGAGCTGAGCTGAATTGCCGATCGAATCTCCCTCTCGTCCCCCGGGCTGGCGGCCCTCGCCGCTGGTCGGCGCCTCCCTGGGACTGCACGCCGCGGCGGTTGCGGCCCTGATCGTGCGACCCTCCCTCTGGCCGTGGGTGCTCGGCGCGCTGATCGCCGATCATGCCGTGCTCACGGGCGCGAGCCTCGTTCCGCGCAGCCTGCTGCTCGGCCCCAACTGGACGCGCCTGCCGGCCGCTGCCGCCAGCCGGCGACAGGTCGCCATCACGATCGACGATGGTCCCGATCCCCAGGTCACACCGCGCGTTCTCGCCCTGCTCGAGGAGCATCGCGTACGCGCGACCTTCTTCTGCATCGGAGAGCGCGTCCGGGCTCATTCCGAGCTCGCGCGTGAGATCGTGCGCCGCGGGCATGCCATCGAGAATCACAGCCATCGGCACGTGCATTACTTCTCCCTGCTGGGTCCGCGCGGAATGACCGCAGAGATCGAGCGCGCGCAAGACACCATCGGGATCGTCACGGGTCAGCGGCCTGTCTTCTTCCGCGCGCCGGCGGGGCTGCGCAACCCGTTCCTCGACCCCGTGCTCAACCGCCTGAGCCTGCGCCTGGCGAGTTGGACGCGGCGCGGCTTTGATACCGTCAACGCCAGTGCGGACTCCGTACTCGCGAGACTGACCGGCGGACTCCGCGGAGGCGACATCCTCCTGCTGCACGACGGGAACGCCGCCCGTAGCCGGGCGGGGTCCCCCATCGTGCTCGAGGTGTTGCCTCGTCTGCTCGAAGCGGTCGCCGCCGCGGACCTGACACCCATCACGCT
Organism: Gammaproteobacteria bacterium; assembly: GCA_030044385.1. Taxonomy (GTDB): domain Bacteria; phylum Pseudomonadota; class Gammaproteobacteria; order Steroidobacterales; family Steroidobacteraceae; genus 13-2-20CM-66-19. The sequence goes on along the minus strand of JASHVV010000180.1, from coordinate 1,850 downwards.
GCGCTCGGCTCTCGCAGGGGACCGCTCCATTTGACCCCCCTGCTGCTCAGCCACTTCACCGCGACGAGCTGCATCGGCCGCGGCCTCGGCGAGACGGCCGCCTCGTTGCGTACCCAGCGCGGCGGACTGGCGCCCTGCACGTTCGAGACGGCGCGTCTCGACGCGTACGTTGGCGAGGTTCCAGGCATCGATGACGAATCGCTGCCAAGGGAGCTTAGACGCTTCGACTGCCGTAACAACCGCCTTGCGCAACTCGGGCTGCGTCAGGACGGCTTCATGGACGCGGTAAGGGAGAGCGTCGGCCGATGGGGCCGACGACGCATCGGCCTCATCCTGGGAACGAGCACCTCCGGAATGCTGGCCACGGAGATCGCCTATCGCCACCGGGATCCAACGACGGGGGCGCTGCCCGCGGAATTCGACTACGCGGCGACCCAGAACTCCTATTCCCTCGGCGCCTTCGCGCGCCGCCTCCTCGGCCTGGAAGGTCCCGCCACCGTCATCTCCACGGCCTGCTCCTCCAGCGCCAAGGCATTCGCCGCGGCGTGGCGCATGATCGAGGCCGGGTGGATCGATGCCGCCGTCGTGGGCGGCGTCGACTCGCTCTGCCTCACGACCCTCTATGGCTTCCACTCGCTGCAGCTCGTCTCATCCGCGCCCTGCAAGCCGTTCGACCTCACGCGCGACGGCATCTCCATTGGCGAGGCGGCCGCGTTCGTGCTGCTGGAGCGGCTGCCCGCGCACGTCGACTCCGGCAGCATCCTGCTCACCGGCAGCGGCGAGTCGAGCGACGCCTATCACATGTCGGCACCCCATCCGCAGGGGCGTGGCGCGCGCGATGCGATGGAGCAGGCGCTGAGTGTCGCCAACCTCGCTCCGGCGGACATCGATTACATCAACCTCCACGGCACCGGCACTCCGAGCAATGACGCCGCCGAGGCCTGCGCCGTGTCCGCCCTCTTCGCTCCCGCCGTCAGGGCGAGCTCCACCAAGGGCTACACCGGCCACACCCTCGGCGCCGCCGGCGCGCTCGAGGCGGTGATCTGCGCCATCGCCCTGACTCAGCGGCTCATGCCGGGGGGCGTCAACACCGCGCAGGTCGATCCGGCGATCGGCTTCGACTACCTGCGTGAGACTCGGGCCGACGAGCGCCTGCGGCGCGCGCTCAGCAACTCCTTCGGCTTTGGCGGCTCCAACTGCAGCTTGATTCTGGAGCGGTCGCCGTGAGCGCGCTGACGGCATACGTGCGCAGCGTGGGCCTGCTCGGGCCCGGCCTGGCGGACTGGCCCTCCGGTGCGCCGGTCATCGCCGGCGCCGCGCCGTACCGGCCCTGCCCCACCGTGCTGCCAGCGCCGCAGGCGCTCCCCCCGGCGGAGAGGCGCCGCATCGGCGCCACCGTGAGACTCGCCCTCGGCATCGCGCAGCAGGCGGTCGCGAGCGCCGCGATCGATCCGGTGCGCCTGGCCGCCGTGTTTGCCTCCTCCAGCGGCGATGGGGCCATCTGTCACGAGATCTGCGAGACCCTGGCCACGGCGGACCGGCAGATCTCCCCGACACGCTTTCATAACTCCGTGCACAACGCCGCCGCCGGATACTGGAGCATCGCGACCGGCGCCACCGCCGCCTCGAGCGCCGTCTGCGCCTATGACGCCAGCTTCGCCGCGGGGTTGATCGAGACGGTCACTCAGCTCGCCGTGAGCGGCGCGCCCGCGCTCCTCTGCGCCTACGAGACCGCCTACCCGCAGCCCCTGTACGCCAAGCGGCCCGTGCCCGACTCCTTCGGCACGGCTCTGGTGCTGACTCCAACGGGGGAAGCGGCGAGCCTGGCCCGGATCGCGCTCTCCCTGCGT
>JASHVV010000179.1 GCA_030044385.1 Gammaproteobacteria bacterium | reverse complement strand
TCCCCTTTCGGATCGAGGACGTGCTGCCCTCGAGGAGCCTGGAGTATTTCTTGAGCAGTCAGCACTGGCTCGACGGCTTCCCCTCGCCGCGCGCGCCGCACTACGAGCGGCTCTGCGGATGCCTGCGCCAGTGGCTGCCCGATGCGCCCCGCCAACCCGCGCAGGCGCAGACGGCCGCCGCCAGCGCCGCGCCGCTCGCCGCCACGTCTGCCGCGAGATGGCAAGACCGGAGCGCGACCGGCAGGCACTTCTCCGTCGCGCAGCTCCACGAGCTCGAGACGCGGCTCGCTCCCATCCTGGGTCCGGTCGCGGCGATCGTGCTGCAACGCGCGGCCGCGCTGGCCGCGGATGTCCCCGAGCTCGAGCGCCGGGTCGCCGCCGAGCTCGACTCCCCCGAGGACCAGCGCCGCTTTCTAAGATCGTGTCAGTAACGCTGCCAGAGCCGCCGGATGGCGCGGACATGCCTCAGGAAGCCGTCGCGGTCCGCGCAGCGGCGGACGCCGCAGCACTGGAGCCGGTCAGGTCAGCGGCGCCGGACGGGCGGCTGCCGATCGTCATTGGCGTCAGCGGACACCGGCACCTGCGCGCCGCCGATCTGCCCAAGCATCGCGAGCACGTGCGCGAGCTTTTCACGCAGCTTCGCCGGCGCTATCCGTCGACGCCGCTGAGGATTCTCACGTCGCTCGCGGAAGGCGCCGACCGCCTGGTCGCGCAAGTGGCGCTCGAGGAAGGGCACGAGTTGCTCGTGCCCCTGCCGCTCGAGCCAGCGGATTACGAGCGCGACTTCCCCGCGAGCGTGGAGGAATTTCACTCCATCCTGCGGCGCGTCCCGCCCGAGCAGGTGTTCGTGCTGCCGCAGGATGAGGACGCGGACTCCGGGGCGCTGACGCCTCATGCGTACCGGGAGAAGCGCTACCGCGCCATAGGCGTGTTCCTCGCGCAGCAGAGTCATGTGCTGCTCGCCCTCTGGGACGGGCATCAGACCGCCTCCAACGCGGGGACTTCCGCGGTGGTGCACCTGAAGCTCGAAGGACCGTCCGGCATGCCGGAGGCCGGACTGCGGCCGCTCGATGCCGAGGACGGCGGCCCCGTCTATCACGTGCACGCGCCGCGCGCCGGCGACACGGCGCAGTCCGCGAACCCACCGAAGTGGCTCTTCCCGCAGGAGGGCGACGCGGCGCTGTTCCATACCCTGTGCAAGCGCATGGAGCGATTCAACGGCGAGCCGCTGCGCCGCTCCATGACCGCGCGCCTGCGCGAGGCAACCGAGGCGCTGCTGCCCGACATCGCCAGCCGCTCCGCGAGCGAGCGCAACCTCGCCACCGCGTTCGCGACCGCCGACCTGCTCGCGCGCCACTACCAACGGCTCACCCGGGCGGTGCTCCGCTTCACCTTGTTGTTTGCGGCGCTGCTCGCGCTGACTTTCGAGCTGTACGCGGAAGTGCTGCCCCTGCGCGCATTGCCCGCGGGGTATCTGGCCGCGTTCGCCTCGCTGACCGCGCTGCTGATCTGGCAGGGCCGGCGCGATGTCCAGGGGCGCTATCTCGACTACCGCGCGCTCGCCGAAGGCATGCGGGTGCAGTTCTACTGGCGGCTCGCCGGACTCCCCGACAGCGCTTCGTCCTCCTATCTGCGCAAGCAGCTGGACGAGCTGCGGTGGATCCGCGAGGCCCTGCGCGCGGCCGCCGCCCTGCCGCCTCCCGCGGCCGCGCACCCGGAGCTCGCGTTGCAGTACTGGATCGGCGGCCAGGCCTCCTACTACGCAGACCGCGCCCACTCCCAGCGCAGGCGCATGCATCTCTACGAGCGCGGCTCCCAACTCTTCATGGGCGCGGGACTGCTCGCCACCGCCCTGCTGGTCGTGTTCTGGAGCCGCCTCGAGACCTTGCCCTTCTGGCACCGCTGGCTGGTCGTCCTCATGGGCTTCGCGCCCATCGGCGCCGCGCTCTGGGAGACCTATTCCGAACGGCTGGGGCTGCGGGCGCAGGTCAACCAGTACGCGCGCTTCGCGGGCATCTTCCGCCGCGCGCGGCGCTTCGCCGACAGCATCGACCGCCATCCCGCGCGGCACGACCGGCATCACGCGCTGGTTGCGCTCCTGCGCGAGCTGGGCCGCGAGGCGCTGATGGAGAACGGCGACTGGGTCCTGCTGCTGCGCGAGCGGCCGATCGTCCTGCCGAAGGGGTGATGCCGCCCGCGCCGATTCGCCGTCAGCTCGTGAGATTCTGGGCCACGAGCTGCGCGAACTTGTTGTAGAGCCAGCCCCAGCGGACCGACTGAGCCCCGCCCGCGATGCCGCCGAGCGCGTTACTCGCGTACACCGAGAAGTGGTTGAGGAGCTTGCCGGAAGGATCCCGCAGGTATACGTCGCCGCGGAGATTGTCCGATCCGGCCATGAACCCCCACATCACGGCGTTGAAGGTGGATCTGACCCGGATGGCCGTGATCTGCACTTCCAGGGTGTCCTGCCCGCCGCTGTTGGGAGCGTAGATCCGTTGGGCTTGCAGCACCTGCTCGACATGGGTGAGCAGCGTGTTCTTGTCGAACTGTGTATTTTGAGCCCAATCGCTCTGGCCGGAGGCACTCAGCGTAACCGAGACGCTCCTGATGACATCGCTTCCCGCAACGACGCGCGCCGTCGGCACATTGGTGTAGCGTTGGACGTTGGTAGCGCATGCCCCGAGCGCGAGCAAGACCAGCGCAATCGAAGAGCGCATCAGCCACTTCTGAAACATCATCTGCCCCCCCAATTGGTCTCAAATTGTAACTTATTGTATTGCAAGCCAAACTGCCAAGCTACCGCTTGACTGGCATCCGCATCGTACTACAATTTGTCGTACGCACAGTAGTGCACACGCGCCACCGTGGAAGATCTCATCGTCTTTTCGCTTCGTATCCCGCGACGGCTCGCAA
>JASHVV010000178.1 GCA_030044385.1 Gammaproteobacteria bacterium | reverse complement strand
CGATGTCCTGCACCGGCTGCGCGTAGTCGATCGGAAAGCCGCCGCCGATGTCCAGCGTGTCGAGCGGGCCCAGCTTCGCCTTGCGGCCCGCGGACATGAGCTTCGCGCATGCGAGGATGGCCTCGACGTGCTTGGCCGAGTCCGCCGCCTGCGAGCCGACGTGAAATGACAGCCCGCGCACGGTGATGCCGAGCTCGGCGGCGAGCCGCGCCAGGCCCAGGGCATCCTCCGGATCGCAGCCGAACTTGCGCGACAGATCGCACACCGCCCCGGGGCTGCGGAAGGACACTCGCAGCAGCAGCTCGACCCGGTCGGCGAGCCGCTCGAACTTGCGCACCTCGTCGGGGTTGTCGGCCACGAAGGTGCGGACCCCGAAATCGAGCGCGTTGCGGATGTCCTGCGGCCGCTTGATGGGATGGGTGTGAATGCAGCGCTCGGGAGCGACCCCGAGACGGCGCGCGAGGTGCACTTCACCGGTCGTCGCGAGATCGAGGAAGCCGCCTACGCCCAACACGGTGTGCACCACCGCCGCGTGCGGCATGGGCTTCAGCGCGTAGTGGAGGTCGACGCCCGGCAACGCGGCGCGCAGCTTCCGGTACTGCACCCGCACCCGCTCGCAATCGAGGACGATGAGCGGCGAGCCGAACTGACGGACCAGCCGCCGGACCTCCGCCGGTTGAAACGGATCGATGAAACGGGGACGGCGAGTCACGGAATTACGGCAATACGGCCATCGTGCCGCTGTCGTCGGCGGCGCTGACACTGGCCGCCGCACGCAGCAGCCGGTCGCGTATCGCGGTCCAGCTCTCGCCGTCCGGGACGTCCTGGACCAGGATGCGCTGACACCCCGCCTTGTCCAGCGTGCGCAGGTTGGTGTAGAGGTCGTGGCCGTACTGCTCCGGCCGGCGGCCCGCATTGATCCAGGTGACGTACTTGTGGGCTCTGAGCGGCAGCCGCTGGGCGAGCACGGCCACGCGGCGCCCGCCCCCGGAAACCGTCTCCGCCCGGGCGTCGATCTCACCGGAAGGCACGATGATCATCGGCGTCGTCGGGGCGTAGTGCGCGGCGGCTCCGCCGGGGACCCGGGGCGATTCGAGGTCCGCGCCGATCAGCAGCTCGCCGATCACCTGCCGGATCTGGGCCGCCGTGATGGCGCCGGGGCGCAGCAGCCGCACGCGCTGCCCCTGGAAGGCGATGATGGTCGACTCCAGCCCGATCTGACATTCGCCGCCGTCGAGAATCACCTTGACCTGCTCGCCGAGCTCCTCGCGCACGTGCTCGGCGCGTGTCGGCGACAGCCTGCCATAGCGGTTGGCGGAGGGTGCGGCGATGCCGCCGCCGAAGGCGGTCAGCAGCTGCTGCGCCATGGGGTGAGAGGGTACGCGGATGGCGACTGTGTCCTGCCCGCCGGTCACGACTCCATGAACATTGGGGGCACGCGGCATCACCATCGTGAGCGGCCCGGGCCAGAAGCGCTCGGCGAGGCTCATGGCAGCCTGCGGCACCTCCCGCACCCAGCGATGCAGGAAGCGCGGGCTGTCGAGATGCACGATCACCGGATGATTGCTGGGCCGGCCCTTGACCTCGAAGATCCGGCGCACCGCCGCGGGATCCTGCGCGTTGGCGCCGAGGCCGTAGACCGTCTCCGTCGGAAACGCCACGAGCTCGCCGTCGCGCAGCGCCTGCACGGCGGCCTCGATCTCGACCTGGGAAGCTCTGACGCGAACCATGATGGTGCTGATTCTAGCAAGGCCGGGCAGGCGTTCCTTCGATCAAGCCCGGCGTTGCATTTTCACGACACTTTGGTCAGTTCAAGGACCGTCGCGTCCAGCCGTCGGGGGTCCGCAGCAGCTCATAAGCGGGCCAGTAGTGCTCGTCGAGCTTCAGCGTGATCACGTCCGGCGCATTGTTCCAGGTGATCGTCGTGAGCCTCACCGAAGAGCGGTCGGGCCGTCCTGCGACCGCTGCGAGGAACGCGTCCAGATTGGGCGTCGGCACGCCATCCACCTGCACTATGCGCCGTCCCGGGTAGAGTCCGTACCGCGCCGCAGGCGAGCCGTATGCGAAGTAATCGACGTAGACGCCCACGGGAGGAATGCCCCGCTGCGCACGCATCGACTGGAAGGGAGCCTGCAGCGTCGCACCGGCCCATTGCACCACTCTCTGCAGTCCCGCCCCGGAGAGCACCACCGTGGGCACATCGAGCGTGTGCTCCCCTGCCCGCCAGATCGTCACCTGCACGTCGGTGCGGTCCGCGGTCGCCCGCTCGACCTCGCGAAAGTCGGTCACCACCTTGCCGTCGATCGCCAGCAGGATGTCGCCCGGCATCAGGAGGTCGAATGCCGGCGAGCCCCCGACGGCGCGCACGACGGTGAGCACCTGCCGCTCCGTGGGGCTGTGCGCGGCGAGCTTCGTGGTCCATTCCGACGACAGACCCATCAGGCGCGCGCTCGCGAGCGGCTGCGGGAAGAGCTCGACGTCCAGCGAATGCAGCGCGCTGCCGCTGCGCACGCGATCGACCATGTCGGTCACCAGATCGATCGGCACGCCGCGCAGCGCCTGCGCAATGTCGTTCGCGGTGTCATACGCGAAGCTCGACCACATCCCGAGCACGTTGCCGGAGGCGTCGGCGAGCACACCGTCGAAATCGCTGGGCGGATTGACGAGCCCGATGGTCTCTATGTTGGTGTCGCGGAAGCGCATGGTGCGCGAGAGCGGCAGCGACAGCGGATCGATGCTGGCGATCTCAGTGGCGCGCGAGTGCATCTGGCTGTCATCGCCCAGGCCCACCACCCAGATCGGCTGGCCCGCGGCGAGCTCCTGCGGCTCGAGCCGCGCGGACCTGACCGGCGTCGTGCCGATGAGCTTCGGATCGTAAGCGACGATGGCCAGATTGTGCAGCGGGTTGATGTAAACGACCCGCCCCGGGACCTGCACCGTGCCGGCGAAGGTCACCGTGACATCGCCGAGGGAGACGGGCACGGTGTCGCGGTCGACGACGACGAGACCGCGCTTGGCGTCCACGATCAGTCCGGTCCCGTGATAGTAATGCTCGGTCACGCCCGAGACCGAATACGGCATGCTGAACGTCACCGCGGCCATCGAGGGCGCGAGCGCGGTGAGCCGCGGGTCCCGATACTTGGGGAAGCGGGTGGAGCTCACCGGGTCGGGCCTGGGGGCGGGCCCGGCCGCGAGCGGCGTGCACGGCCAGGTGCCGAGGGCATCGTCGCGCACGCAGTGGTCCGCCGGGTACCACAGCCGGTCCATGCGGAAGACCCCGAGCTGGCTGCTGTTGGGATCGTCGACGGTCGCGAAGCGGACGTTGGCGTAATCTCCATTGCCGAGCTGGCTGAGCGCGCGGCGGAAGTCCGCGAGATCATCGACGGTCACGGAGTCGACGCTGCTGATCACCGCGCCGCGGGGAATACCGGCGGCGCCGAAGACGAATCCGGGATTGGCGACGAACACGCCGCGCGGCGGCACGTTCAACTGGCGCGCCTCCTCGTAGGAGAGCGTGTTGACCACCGCGTCCCCGAACTGCACGTAGCTGCCCGGCGTGATGGCGCTCAGGTCGCCGACCGGCAACGTCACCGACAGCGGCTTGCCGCCGCGCTCGAGGTCCAACCGGATCTGCCGCCCGACCGAGGAGTCGAGGGTCTGCTCGAGCGGATCGAAGGTGGTGACGTAGCGGCCGTTGACCCGCAGCAGGATGTCTCCGGGCTGCAGAGCGAGCGCGCTCGGCGTCCCCGGCAACACGCTCGCCACCACCAGCATGCCCGTGCGCCGCGGGAACTGCTTGCGCACGGCCGTCTCGATCGCGGACTGCAGCCCCAGCCGCTCGAGCTCGTCGAAGGGCGTGTAATCGAACGCCGTGTAGAGCGTGCCGCGGGTGACCGGCTTGCCCTCCTGGATGAGCTTCAGCGCGCGCTCCACGCGATCGAGCGGCAGGTAGAAGCTCGACGCGGCGTTGTCGGCGCCGCCGGCGTTGAGGGCGACGACGCGACCGCGGATGTCGATGACCGGGGAGCCGGAAGAGCCGCCCGACGTCCCGGAAGCCGCCTGCAGGTAGAAGGTGTTGAAGTCGTTGTACTTGCCGAAGCCGTAGTCCGGCGCCTCCCGGTCGAGGCGGGCGATCGTCCCGGCGAGAATGGAGAGCTGCTCGCCGGCATTGTTGCCGACCACGCGGATCTCCCGGCCGACCTGCGCGCCCTGCGGATAGAGCTGCAGCGCCTTCGGCTGGATGTAGCGCAGCTTCTTCGGGTCGAAGCGGTAGAAGCCGAAGTCGTGCACCGGATCGCGATAGATGGGATGGAGCTGCACCACCTCGCGATCGAGGAACACCGCCTCGGCGGTGACCGGTCCCGGCGTGACGACGTGGCGGTTGGTGAGGATGATGCCGCGCTTGGCGTCGACGACGAAGCCGGTCGCCTGCGCCGTCTCGTTCCACTCCGTGTCGAAGGCGCGATCCTCGTCGACGTTGATGGAGACCACGCTGCTCGCGATGCGCTCGAGAGTGGCGGCCCAGGTGGGATTGGCCTCGCCGGCCACGGCCTGCCGGGCGAGATGCGCGGCCTGAGGCGTCCCCCCGGGGAGCCGCCCCGTCTGCAGGCCGGCAGCGAGGCTCAAGGGCGCGCAGGCGCCGAGCAGGCAGAGGCTAAGAAGTCGCGGGAATCGCATGGGCGGCGGTCGGCTTCCAAGTGAGGTCCAGTTGCTTGGCTGCCCGAACGTCATCCAGGCGCCGTACCGGCATGGTATGCGGAGCACTCGTGACGCGCTCGGGTTCTTGCGCGGCTTCCGCGAGAATCGCGGCCATGGCGGCGATGAAGGCATCCAGCGCCGCCTTGCTCTCGGTCTCCGTCGGCTCGATGAGCAGGCACTCCGGCACGAGCAGCGGGAAGTAGGTGGTCGGCGCATGCATGCCGTGGTCGAGCAGCCGCTTGGCGAAGTCCATCGCCGTGACGCCGAGCTCCTTCGCCTGGCGCTTGAGGGTGATGATGAGCTCGTGACTGGCCCGGCGGTGTGGGTAAGCCGCGTCGAAGCCGGCACGGCGCAATTGCGCGAGCAGATAATTGGCGTTGAGGGTGGCGTGCTCGCTCACCTTCGCCATCCCGTCGCGGCCGAGCATGCGCATGTAGATGTACGCGCGCAGCAGGACCCCGGCATTGCCCAGGTAGCCCGAGAGCCGGCCGATGGACTGCGGCAGGTCGCGCTCCGTCAGCAGGCAGTAGCGCTCGCCGCGCCGTCCGACCATCGGCACCGGCAGGAAGGGCGCCAGCCGCGCGCTCACGCCGACCGGGCCCGCGCCGGGGCCGCCGCCGCCGTGAGGCGTGGAGAAGGTCTTGTGCAGGTTGACGTGGATGACGTCGAAGCCCATGTCACCCGGGCGCACCTTGCCGAGAATCGCATTGAGATTAGCGCCGTCGTAGTAGAGGAGCCCGCCGGCCGCGTGCACCGTGCGGGCCACCTCCTCGATCCGCCGCTCGAACACTCCGAGCGTCGACGGGTTGGTGAGCATGATGCCCGCGGTCTTGGGTCCGACAGCCGCCTGCAGCGCCTCCAGATCGACGTCCCCTTCGGCGTTGACCGGCACTTCGCGCACCACGCAGCCGCACATCGTCGCGGTGGCGGGGTTGGTGCCGTGCGCCGCCTCCGGCACGATGATCTCGTTGCGCTCGAGATCGCCGCGCGCGCGGTGATAGGCGCGGATCATCGCAACACCGGCGAATTCGCCCTGGGCGCCGGCCATCGGGCTCAACGCCACGGCCTGCATCCCGGTCACCGCCTTGAGCATCTCCTGCAGCTCGTACATGCAGGCGAGAAAGCCCTGTCCCGCGCTCTCCGGCGACAGCGGATGCCGCCCCAGGAACTCCGGCAGCATCGCCAGGCTGTTACAGGCCTTCGGGTTGTACTTCATCGTGCACGACCCGAGCGGATAGAAGTGCGTGTCGATGGAGAAGTTGAGCTGCGACAGGCGGGTGAAGTGCCGCACGGCCTCGAGCTCGCTCACCTCCGGCAGGAGCGGCCGGCCGTTGCGGCGCACGGCCGCGGGCAGGTCGTCGATGGCGGCCGGTCCGGGATCGCGCGGCCACTGATCCTCGGCGCCGCGGCCGGCGACGGAATACTCGAAAATGGGTTTTTCCAGGCGGGTGGACATGGTTGCAAGCCTCAGGCGGCGCGCGCTTCGCGCAGGCACTCGGCGAGCGCGCTCGCATAGCGCTCGATGTCGGCGGCTGTCTTGGTCTCGGTGGCGCAGACGAGCAGCGCCGGACCGAGCTCGGGATAATGCTCGGCGAGGTCGAGCCCCCCGAGGATGCCGCGCGCGGCCAGCTTCTCCAGCACCGGCGCGACCGGGCGGTCGAGCGCGATCGCCTCCTCGTGGAAGACCGGCCCGCGGAACAGGCGCCGCACGCCCGGCACCCGGGTCAGCGCGCCCGCGAGCTCGCGCGTGCGCGCGTGCGCCGCGGCGGCGACCCGCTCGAGGCCGGCGGGTCCCATGAGCGAGAGGTAGATCGTCGCCGCGGTCACCAGCAGTCCCTGGTTGGTGCAGATGTTGGAAGTTGCCTTGGCGCGGCGGATGTGCTGCTCGCGCGCCTGCAGCGTCAGCGTGAAGCCCGCGCGGCCGGCGGCATCCACGGTGCGGCCGACGATGCGGCCCGGCATCTGCCGCACGTGCTCCAGCCGCGCCGTCATGAAACCGAAGTAAGGCCCGCCCGAGGACAGCGGCACGCCGAGCGGCTGGCCCTCGCCGACCGCGATGTCCGCCCCGCGCGTTCCCCACTGGCCCGGCGGCTTCAGCAGCGCGAGCGCGGTGGGGTTCACGACGGCGACCACCAGGATGTTGCGCGCATGAGCCCAGTCGCACAGCGCATCCACGTCCTCCAGCCGCCCGAAGAAGTTGGGCTGCTGGATCACGAGCGCGGTGATGTCCTGGCCGTCATAGCGCTCGAGCGCGCCGGCGGCAATGCAGCCCTCCTCCGTGCGGTACGGCAGCTCCTCGAACACGAGCCCCTGGTTGCCCGCGACCGCCCTGGCGGTCGCACGGTAATGCGGATGCACGGTGGTGGGCACGAGAATGCGCTGCGAGCGCGACCTGCGGTTGGCGCGCACCGCCATGAGACAGGCCTCTCCCATGGCGCTCGCCCCGTCGTACAGCGACGCGTTCGAGACCTCCAGGCCGGTCAGGCTCGCCATCATGGTCTGGTACTCGTAGAGGAGCTGCAGCGTGCCCTGGCTCGCCTCCGCCTGATAAGGCGTGTAGGCGCTGTAGAACTCGCCGCGCGTGGCGACGGCCCACACGGCCGCGGGGATGTGATGCTCGTAGGCGCCCGCGCCGATGAAGCAGAGCGGCCGGCCGTCGAGCCGCGCCCGCTCGGCCATGAGGCGGCCGATCTCCATCTCGGTCGCGGCCTCCGGCACGCCGGCGAGACCGGCCAGCCGCAGGTTGGCTGGGATCTCGTCGAAGAGCTGCTCGATGCTGTCGACGCCGATGGCGGCGAGCATCGACTCGACGTCCGCGCGGGTATGCGGGATGAAGGCCATCAGCCGCCCTCCTCCGCGATCAGCTTCTCGTACTCCGCGGCCGCGAGGAGCGGCGAGGCCGGGGCCCCGGCGGTCGGCCGCAGCCGCATCAGCCAGCCCTTGCCGTAGGCGTCGGAGTTGATCGCCTCCGGCTCCGCGGCGAGCGCGGGATTGCCTGCGGTCACTTCGCCCGAGATCGGGGAGTAGACATCGGAGGCCGCCTTGACGGACTCCACGACGGCGAACGGCTCACCGGCGGCGAGGGTGCGGCCGGTCTCGGGCACTTCCACGAAGACGAGATCGCCGAGCGCGTGCTGAGCGTGGTCGGTGATGCCGACCTCCACCGTGCCGTCAGGCAGGGTCCGCAGCCATTCGTGGGTCTTGGTGTACTTGAGGTCGGAAGGAACGTTGCTCATGCGGAGCTCCGGCTCTTGGAAGTTAGGCTATGGGATGCGCTCAACTGACGAGTGCCTTGCCGTGACGGACGAAGGGCGGCCGCACGATGCGCGCATCGTGCAGCTTGCCGCGAATATCCACCTGCACGCCGGCGCCGGCGGCCGCGGGCACGCGGGCCAGCGCGATCGAGCGCTCCAGGGTGGGGGAGAAGGTGCCGCTGGTGATCTCGCCTTCGCTTTGGCCCTCGCTTTGGCCCTCGCCTTGGTCTTCACCTTGGCCGTCTCCGGCTTCGGGCACGAGCACCTTCTGGTGCGAGCGCAGGACACCGCGGCCCTCGAGCAGCAGGCCCACGAGCTTGCGCTGCGGCCCGCGCGCGCGGATCGCCTCCAGCGCCTCGCGGCCGACGAAGGCCCGCTCCCGCGGCTCGAGCGCCACGGTCCAGCCGAGCCCGGACT
>JASHVV010000177.1 GCA_030044385.1 Gammaproteobacteria bacterium | reverse complement strand
GCGAAATTTCGGAGCCGATCGGCGGGCCGCGCCGGCCGATCGCCAGATTTCACTGCTGTTGCGGAAACAATACGATAGTAATTGCCGAAAGCTGCATTTGTGTTACGCGGCGATCCCGGCCCGTTCTCTTTTTTTGAAACGTTTAACCCCCATTTGTAAAACGATAGACCCGCAGTGCGGGACTGTCAATCATCAGGCAGGAGATACCATGGCTCGGCCAGCGCGTTGCCCTCGCGCAACAGGGGATGGCACTGAAATGGGGCGCCAACACCGTGCGCCGATGACGCCGCGAAGTCACGCCGGCAGCTCATGCGGAGTCGCCGTAAGGCAGCCATATGTTCTTGATCTGCGTGGCCTGCCGCAGGAAGGTGCGTCCCTCTCCATGGCGCACTGACGCCCAGTCGCGGCCGCGGCCGTGATTCACCCAGGTGCGCTTCACCGCCGGGGCGGCGAGCTCCTCCACCCGTCTGCTGCCGTCCTTGGAGCCGAAATACCAGATGCATTCCACCTGCTCGTGCGCTGCCAGCGTCTCCGTCAGCTCCTCGCGGTCGCCGGTCACGATGTTGACGACACCTGCCGGCACGTCCGAGGTCTCCAGGACCTGGCAGAGATCCATCGCGGGCAACGGCATGCGCTCGGACGGTATGATCACGCAGCGATTGCCCATCGCGATCACCGGCGCGAGCAGGGAAACGAAGGCGAGAAGCGGCGCCTCGTCCGGACAGACGACGCCGACCACTCCGATCGGCTCCGGCACGGCGAGCGCGACGTTCCTCACCGGCGGGGTGTGCACCAGCCCGTCGTACTTGTCCGCCCAACCGCCGTAGGCGAACAGGCGCGCAATCGTCCCGTCGACCTCGGCGCGGGCCTGCGCGGGCTTCGCGCCGGCCAGCCGCCGCAGAGCGGCAGCGAGCTCCTCGCGCCGCAACGCCAGGTTCTCCGCGATGTAGAAGAGGATCTGGCTGCGCAGGTGGGCCGTCGCCGCCGACCACCGCTCCGCCTTGAAAGCCGCCTCGACCGCGTCGCGGATGTCCTTGCGGTTTCCGCTTGCAACCCAGCCGGCGAGACGGCCCCGGGCATCGTTGATCGGGCGCGAGAGGCCGCCGTCGGGACGGGACTGCTTGCCGCCGATGTAGTTCTTGAACGTTCTATCGATACGGCCGGGAAGCTGTGCGGCGGATGCCGGTGGCGCTCCAACCTCGGCGAGAGTGGCCGCGAGCATTCTCCCCGAGCGGGCGAGCGGCGCCTGGGGCTTCTGCGGCTCGGCGGCCGGCGGCGCGCCGGCGCTTGCGCTGGCGCCGTCCGCGGCGTTCTCGAGCCAGGCGTCGCGCTCGCGCAGGTAATCCAGCATGCCCTCGAGACCGCCTTCGCGCCCGAAGCCGCTTTCGCGGATGCCGCCGAATCCACAGGCCGCATCCAGTTGATTGGTGGTATTGATCCACACCACGCCCGCCTTGAGCTTCACGGCGAGCTCCAGCGCGCGATTGATGTTCTCCGTGTAGAGCGTGGCGGCGAGGCCGTAGCGGGTGTTGTTGGCGAGCTCGACCGCTTCCGGCAGGGTGCGGAAGCTCGTCGCCGCGAGCACCGGGCCGAAGACCTCCTCACGCCACACGATGTTCGCCGGTGAGACGTCCGTCAGCAGGGTCGGCGGATAGAACGCGCCCTGTCGCGGCAGGGGAACCTCCGGCTGCCAGCGCGTCGCGCCCTGCGCCTGCGCCTGCTCGACGAAGCGCTGCACTCTGTCGCGGTGGGCGGGCGTGATGAGCGCGCCCATGTCGATGGCCTTGTCCAGAGGATCGCCGATGCGCACGTGCGTGAGGCGGGTCTTGATCTTGCCGACCAGGGCGGCGAGCGCGCTTTCCTCGACGATCAGCCGCGACCCGGCACAGCACACCTGCCCCTGGTTGAACCAGATCGCATCGATCAGCCCCTCGACGGCGGCGTCGAGATCCGCGTCCTCGAGAACGACGAACGGCGATTTGCCGCCCAACTCGAGGGTAAGCGACTTGCCGCTGCCGGCGGTGCTCCGCCGGATGAGCCTGCCGACCTCGGTCGAGCCGGTAAAGGCGATCTTGGCGATCCCCGGATGCCGCACGATCAGCTCGCCCACCCTGCCGTCCCCGGTCAGGATGTTGACGACGCCCGGCGGGACTCCCGCGTCGGCGCACAGACTGGCGAAGAAGAGCGCAGTCAGGCTCGTGTCTTCCGCGGGCTTCAGCACGACGCAGTTGCCCGCGGCCAATGCCGGCGCGACCTTCCACGCCAGCATCAGCAGCGGAAAATTCCACGGAATGATCTGCCCGACCACTCCGAGCGGCTCGTAGTCGGGAAGCTCCCGCCCGACGAGCTGCGCCCAGCCGGCGTGATAGGTGAAATGGCGCGCGGCAAGCGGGATATCGAGGTCGCGCGTCTCACGGATCGGCTTGCCGTTGTCCAGCGACTCGAGGACCGCGAAGAAGCGGCTGTGCTTCTGGATGAGACGTCCGAGCGCGTACAGCACCCGCGCGCGCTCGTACCCTGACTTCGACCACGAGGCGAACGCCGTCCGCGCACAGGCGACGGCATCATCGAGGTCTTGCGCGCAGCTCTGCGTTAGGCTCGAGAGAACCTCGCCGTTCGCCGGATTCACGCACGGAATCGGCGGACTGGCCGCGTGCGAGGATCGCCACTGCCCACCGATGAAGAGGCGAAATCCGCCCGCCTGCGCCGCCAGCCACTCCCGCACGGGACTGGCGTCCTCCGGAGCCGGGCCGTAGCTCAGGGTGTCGAAAATCTCCGGGACACTGGTCATCGGTTCGGGCTCCGGTCCGGCTGCCTGCTAGCTCAACGGATGGCGGTGGGCCGCCGAATACCGGCCGGTGATCTGGTGCTCGAGCTGGCGCTCGATGTCACCCAGCAGCCGCGAGGCGCCGAAGCGGAATCTCTCCGGCGTCAGCCATTCAGTCCCCAACTCCTCCTTCAACAGCATCAGATAGGTCAGTGCCGCCTTGGCGCTGGAAATGCCGCCTGCCGGCTTGAACCCCGCCCGATATCCGGTCCGCTCCGCGAATTCCCGGATCATGCGCATCATGACCAGGCTCACCGGCAGCGTCGCATTCACCGGCTCCATGCCGGTCGAGGTCTTGATGAAATCGGATCCGGCCATCAGGGCCACCAGCGCGGCTTTCGCCACCTTGCCGATCGAGCCCAGCTGGCCGGTGCCGAGGATGGTTTTCATGTGAGCGGGTCCGCACGCCTCGCGAAAGGCGCGGACCTCGGCGTACAGCGCCGGCCAATCGGACGCGAGGACGTGACGACGGCTGATCACCACGTCGATTTCCGTCGCGCCAGCCTGCACGGAGCGGCGGATTTCCTCCACGCGCAGCTCCAGAGGAGACAGGCCCGCGGGAAAGCCGGTCGAAACGGCGGCAATGGCGATGTCGGTGCCTGCCAGTGCGGCGCGCGCCGTGGGTACCATCTCGTGGTAAACGCAGACGGCCGCGGTGGTGAGCGGGCGGCCGCCCCAACCCAGCGCTTCCAACAGGTCCGCCCGTACCGGCGCGCGCGCCTTCGCGCACAAGCGGGACACACGGCCGGAAGTGTCGTCGGCCGAGAGGGTCGTCAGGTCCATCAGAGTCACCGCCTTGAGCAGCCAGGCGGCCTGCCAGATCTTCTTGACCGTCCGCCGCTTGGGGAGCGTATCCACTCTGCGCTCGGCCGCCGACAGATTCACCCGCACGCTATCCACCCAACCGGCATCGAGCTCGACGCCGGCATTGCCGGCGGCGCGGGGCGCGGCCTGAGGGACGGCCTGTGCCCGCTCCGATACCAGACGGGGGAATGTGATCGTTGTGTCTGGACCAGCCATCGAACTCATGCGGTAACCGCGGCAGCGGACTCTTCCGTGAGACTGAGATTT
The DNA here is from genome assembly GCA_030044385.1 of Gammaproteobacteria bacterium. Classification (GTDB taxonomy): domain Bacteria; phylum Pseudomonadota; class Gammaproteobacteria; order Steroidobacterales; family Steroidobacteraceae; genus 13-2-20CM-66-19. Next base: position 4,287 of record JASHVV010000177.1, on the reverse strand, counting down.
GGACCAATTGGTCAAATACCGTACCGAAGCCGGGCGCCCAAGTCAATCGAGCCCGCGGCGCACCAATATGATGCGAGGATTACACGGAGGTTACGTCGGCTGCGGCGTGACGGCGCGCTGGACCGCTTCCGTCAGTGAACTTTCATTGCGCCATGGGCTAGTATTGGCACGCCTCGTCGCGAGCGGACGAGCGGAGTCAGAATGGGTCGCGCGATCGTCGTCGTACTGGATTCACTGGGTGTCGGGGCGGCCGCGGACGCGGATCGCTACGGCGACCGCGACGCCGATACCTTCGGTCACATCGTCGAGGCGTGCGCGGCCCGGCGCGCGGACAGCAACCGCCGCGCTGGAGCTCTGGCCATTCCTCACCTGGCGGATCTGGGCCTGATCGATGCCGCGGAGATGGCCCGGCAGGCCGCGTTGCCCGCGGCGAGGCCGGCATCCCCAGCGGGCCGGTTCGGCCACGCCGCCGAGCGCAGCCGCGGCAAGGACACTCCCAGCGGGCATTGGGAGATGATGGGACTGCCGGTCGAGTTCGACTGGGGCTACTTTCCATACACACAGCCGTGCTTCCCGCGGGAGCTGACGGATGCCCTGATCGGACGGGGCGGGATCGGCGGCGTGCTCGGCAACCGCCATGCCTCGGGCACGCAGATCATCGCGGAGCTCGGCGCGGAGCATCTGCGCACGCTGCAGCCGATCGTATACACCTCGGGTGATTCGGTCCTGCAGATCGCCGCGCACGAGGAGCGCTTCGGGCTCGAGAGGCTCTATGCCCTCTGCCAGGTGGCGCGCGAGCTGGTCGATGCCTACCGCATCGCGCGGGTCATCGCGCGGCCCTTCGTGGGCGATGCGGCCCGCGGCTTCGTCCGCACCGGCAATCGCCGCGATCTCGCGACGCCTCCCCATGGCCCGACGCTGCTCGATGTGTTGCAGGGCGCCGGCGGCGAAGTCATCTGCATCGGCAAGGTCGCGGACATCTTCGCTCACCGGGGCGTGACGCGAACGATCAAAGCCCACGGCAACCGCGCGGTCATGGACCAGCTCCTGCAGGCCCTGCGGGCGGCGCCGGATCGCAGTCTGCTGTTCGCGAACTGCGTCGACTTCGATACCAATTTCGGTCATCGGCGCGACGTGAGCGGCTATGCCGGCGCGCTGGAGGAATTCGACGGTTACGTTCCGCTGCTGCGCGCGGCGATGCAACCGGACGACGTCGGGATCATCACGGCCGATCACGGCTGCGATCCCACGTTTCCCGGCAGCGACCACACGCGCGAGTACGTCCCGATCCTCGCCTTCGGCGGTCCGTTCACCCCGGGATCGATCGGCAGGCGCGCCAGCTTCGCCGACATCGGGCAGAGCCTGGCGGACCATCTGGGCCTGCCCGCCCTGAATGCGGGGACCTCGTTCCTGCGGAACCCGCTCCCGCCCGAGCCGGTCTAGTTAAACGTTTTTTTGAGTGTATACTCGCGCTCACTTGCTGAGAAGGGGGCGCCGACGAGCCGGCCGTGCACGCACGATGGCAACCATAAAAGACCTCGCCGCCAGAGTCGGCGTGTCGGTCGCTACGGTCTCGAACGTCCTCAACGACAAGCCGAACGTCGGCGCGGCGGTGCGGCAAAAGGTGTTGCGCGCGGCCAAGCAGCTCGGCTACCGCCCCCATCGGGCCGCGCAGGCGATGCGCAAGGGCCGTACGCGCGCGATCGGCCTGGTCCTGCCCGACCTCACCAACCCGTTCTTCCCGCAGCTCGCCCAAGCCGTGGAGAACACGGCCCGCAGTCTCGGCCTGCTCGTATGTCTCATCGACAGTCAGGGCGGCGTCGAGGGCGAGAGCGACGGCTTGACTCTGCTTTCACAGCACGGGGTCGACGGCGTCATCTGGTGCCCGGTCGGACCACACGTGCCCTCCCCGCTGCGGACGCTCGATCGGCCGGTGGTGCTGATCGACCGCCCCAGGCCGGGATTTGCGGCCGTACACTCCAACTACCTGCTGGGCGGGCAACTGCTCGCCCGATATGCCCTGCAGCAGGGGCACACGCGCATCGGGCTGTTGTCCGGGCCGAGCGACCTGGAAAGCGCGCAGCAGCGGCGCAACGGTTTCGTGCGCGCGTTTCCCAGACGACTGGGCGTCGCCTGGGAGGTACACGTCGGATTCGATGGGATCCTGACACGCGAGGCCAGGGATATCCTGCTGCGCCGGCAGCGGGCCACTCTCATCGTTGCCGGCAACGACCTGATCGCCATCAACGCCATCCGTTTCCTCGCCGAGCACAACGTCAACGTTCCCAGCGACGTATCGGTCACCGGATTCGACGATATCAGCTGGGCCAGAGTCGTCAGCCCGCGCCTGACGACCGTCGCGCAGCCGCTCGCGGCCATCGGCACGCGGGCCGTGGAGCTGCTGCAGGAGCGCATGGCCGGCGCCACGATTCCCAGCCGCGCGACGGTTTTCGACGTCGCGCTGATGGAGCGCGAGTCCGTGAAGAACATCTGATCGCCCTGAACCGCCCGCAGGAGACCCCGCCATGGCCGACAAACCTCGCATAGTCGTCGTTGGCAGTGCCAACACCGATCTGCAATTCATGAGCAACGTGGTTCCCCGGGGCGGGGAAACGGTGTTCGGTACGGGATTCGACATGGGATTTGGCGGCAAAGGCGCCAACCAGGCGGTGGCCGCCGCCCTGTGCGGCGCGGACGTGGAGATGGTGGCCGCGGTGGGCGGCGATCTCCTCGGGGCCGAGACCGTCAGGAACTTCAATTCGATGGGTGTGCGGACCTCCCGCGTGCGGGTGATCCCCGACGTGTCCACCGGTGCGGCGCTGATCCTGGTCGCAGCGGACGGCGAAAACCGCATCATCGTCGCAAAGGGCGCCAATGATCGCCTGACGCCGGCCGACGTCGACGCCGCCGCGCCGCAGCTGGCCGCCGCGGACATGGTGCTCCTGCAGTTCGAGGTTCCGCTCGAGACCGTGTATCACACGATCCGGGTGGCGAAGGCGCACAAGGTGCGCTGCGTGGTGAATCCGGCGCCGGCGCTGCCGGCAGATCTGGCGGAGCTCGCCCTCGCCGATTACCTGGTCGTGAACGAGACCGAGGCGGAGGTGATGAGCGGAGTGCAGGTTCGAAAGGAGAGCGACCTCGACGCTTGCGTGGACGCTCTCCTGAATCGCGGCGTGCGCCGCGTCATCCTCACGCTCGGCGCTCGCGGCGCGATACTGGCATCCCGGTCGGGGCGCGTGCATGTCCCGGCCTTTACCGTCTCCGCCGTGGACACGACGGGCGCGGGCGACGCATTCATCGGCAGCCTGGCCGTGTTTCTGACCGAAGGGATGTCCGAGGAGGAGGCCGTGAGCCGCGCGAACCTGTACGCGGCGCTGTCGGCGACCCGCACCGGAACGCAGAAATCCTTCGCCAGGCGCGCGGAATTCGAGGCCGAGCTCGTCCGCAGGGGCGCCGGCGCCAGCCGGTCGGCACCGCGGTGATGGACGTCCATTCGCCAACATAGTCGGGGGCAATCCGCAATGTTCGTCGTCCACAGTTACTCTCTCGCTGTCGTCTTCTGCGTGATCACGATGCTCTGCTGGGGATCGTGGGCGAATGCCCGCAAGCTCGCTCCGGCGCAGTGGCGCTTCGAGCTCTTCTACTGGGACTATGCGCTCGGTGTCCTGCTGGTCACCTTCGTCCTGGGGGCCACGCTCGGCACGATGAGCAACGGCGGACCGGGATTCTTCGCCGATCTTCGCCAGGCGAGCGGCGCCAGCATCGGACATGCGCTCTTCGGCGGCGCGGTATTCAACCTGGCCAACATCCTGCTGGTGGCCGCCATCGAGGTCGCCGGCATGGCGGTGGCCTTCCCGGTCGGCATCGGGCTGGCGCTGGTGCTGGGCGTCATCCTCAACTACGTGGCGGTCCCGGTCGGCAACCCGGCCCTGTTGGGGATCGGAGTGGCGCTGGTGACGCTCGCGATCATCCTGGATGCCTTCGCCTATCGCCGGCAGGCGGCCGCCGCAGTGCGCATGAGCGCGAAGGGACTGTTGCTGTCGCTCGCCTGCGGCGTATTCATGGGCGTGTTCTATCGCTTCGTCGCCGCGGCGATGTATGCCGATCCGGCACATCCCGTGTCCGGCCTGATGGGCAGCTACGCCGCCGTATTCGTCTTCGCGATCGGCGTCTTCCTCAGCAACTTCCTGTGGAATACCCTCGCCATGAGATTTCCCGTCATGGGTGCGCCCGTGCCGTTCCCGCACTACCTGCGCGGGCGCTTCAACACACATCTCGCAGGCATAT
>JASHVV010000176.1 GCA_030044385.1 Gammaproteobacteria bacterium | reverse complement strand
CCCGACGCCGAAGTCGAGATCGGCGGGCTGATGCGCGAGGAGGAAGGCCGCCATACGACAACGGCGTCCCGGCTCTACGAGCTGCCGGGCGGGGGCAAGCTCATCGACTCCCCGGGCGTGCGGGACTTCGCGCCCGCCGTCGACCGACTCGACCCGCGGCACCTCGGGTTCGTCGAGGTCGCGCGCCTCGCCCCCGGCTGCCGCTTTCTCGACTGCCGGCACATGCGCGAGCCCGGATGCGCCGTGCGGCAGGCCGTCGAGTCAGGATCGATGAACGCCAGACGTTACGAGAGTTACCGGCGGCTGCGGCGGCTGGCGGAGGACCTGACGGCGCGTCGGTAGATTGCGGCGAATCCAGCGCTTCAAACTACACGACCGTCTGGCGGCCGGCGAGGGCGTGGGCGAGCGTGCCGCCGTCGACGTACTCGAGCTCCCCACCGATGGGTACGCCGTGCGCGATCCGGCTGGCGTGCAGGCCGCGGCGTGTGGCCAGCTCCGCGAGGAAATGCGCCGTGGCCTCGCCCTCCACGGTCGGGTTGGTCGCGAGAATCAACTCGCGCACCGAGCCCTCCTCGAGGATGGCCTCGAGCTCCCGGATCCCGAGCTGCTCCGGGCCCACGCCGTCGAGCGGCGACAGATGACCCATCAATACGAAGTAGCGTCCGCGGTAGCTGCCCGACTGCTCGATCGCGACCACATCCGCCGGCGACTCCACCGCGCACAGGAGCGATGTCTCCCGCTGCGGAGCGGCGCAGATCGAGCACAGCTCCTCCTCCGTGAGCATGCGGCAACGGCGGCAGCGCGTTACGGAGGCCAGCGCGCCGTCGAGCGCCTGCGACAGGGCCCGCGCCGCAGGCCGCGCATCCTGCAGAAGATGAAAAGCCATGCGCTGCGCCGTCTTCGGCCCCACGCCGGGAAGCGATCTCAGGGCTTCGATGAGCTGCGCGAGACGGGGGGAGTGCTTCAAAACGGCAGTTTCATTCCCGGGGGAAGCTGCAGGCCCGCGGTCATGGAGGACATCTTCTCCTGCACCTTCGCCTCCACCTTATGGACCGCATCGTTCACGGCCGCGGCGATCAGGTCCTCCAGCATCTCGCGGTCCTCACCGATGACGGCGGGCTCGATCTGCACCCGGCGGGTCTCGTGCCGGCCGCTCATCGTGACCTTCACCATGCCGCCGCCGGCCTCACCGACCACCTCCAGGCCCGCGATCTCCTCCTGGACCTTCTGCATGTTGGCCTGCATGGCCTGGGCCTGCTTCATCAGGTTGTTGAAATTGGGCATCAGAAAAAGCTCCTGGTTGCGAAACCGCTCATTTTAGAGGCCGAATGGTCTCCGGAACGGGTGTCGCGCCGAAACGCTCGCGCAAGCCCTGGACGCCGGGATCGGACTCGAAGGCGCGGCGCGCGGATTCCACCTCCTCCTGGGAGGCGCGCTGATCGGCCTGGGCGGGGGTCTCGGCCGGCGCGGCGATCGCGGTGAATTCCAGCCGCACCGGCTCACCGTAATACCTGGAGAGCGCCTGCGCGAGCTTCTCCTCCGCGGCGGCGGTCCGCATGGACTTGCTGCGCGGGTCGAGCCCCAGGCGCACGACGGCGCCCTCGCGGCCGACGAGCACACAGTGCGCGGCGAGCTGGCGCGCCAGGCCCTGGAGCTCGAGCGCGGAAATGATGGCGGCCCAGTCCTGGGCGCCGGAGGAGCGCGCAGCAGATCGCCCGGATGCCATGTCCGGCGCAACGGCCGACGACACCGCGGCAGCCGGACCTGGCGCCGCGCCTCTCGCCGCGGCCAGTGCAGGTCCGGGCGCGCGAGGCTCCCCGGCCCCCGCCTGCGGACGAAACGCCACCATCCTGAGCAGCGCCATCTCGAATCCCGTGCGCGGATCCGGCGCCAGGGGAAGATCCCGCCGCCCGATGATCGCCGTCTGGTAATAGAGCTGGACGTCTTCCGGCGAGACCGCGCCGGCCAGGCGCTCGAGCAGCTCCGGCGCGTAGAGATCGTCGCCGTCGAAGTCCTTCACCACCTGCTTCAGGGCAATGCGGGCGAGAAGCGAGCCCAGCTCATCGAGCAGTTGCGCGTAATCGGGCGCCCACTCCTCGAGCGACCGCGCGTGGCGCAGCAGCTCACGCGGCTCCGCCGCCGCCAGCCGCTCCGCCAGCTGCACCACGTGGTCGCGGGCGATCGTGCCGAGCATGGCCCGCGCCTCCGCCTCGCCCGCGCGCCCGCCGCCGAAGGCGATGAGCTGGTCGAGAAGCGACAGCCCATCCCGCATGCTGCCGTCCGCGGCCTGCGCCACTAGCTGCAGTCCCGCGGGCTCGAACGCGATGTCTTCCTTCTCCAGGATGGCGCGCAGATGCGCGGCGATCTGCGCCAGCGGAATCCGCTTCAGGTTGAACTGCAGACAGCGCGACAGCACCGTGACGGGCAGCTTCTGCGGATCGGTGGTCGCGAGCAGGAACTTCACGTGCGGCGGCGGCTCCTCGAGCGTCTTCAGCAGCGCGTTGAAGGAGTGCGTCGACAGCATGTGTACCTCGTCGATGAGGTACACCTTGTGGCGGCCGCGGGTGGGAGCGTACTGCACGTTGTCGAGCAGCTCGCGGGTGTCGTCGACTTTGGTGCGCGAGGCCGCGTCGACCTCGATGAGATCGACGAAACGCCCGGCGTCGATCTCCCGGCAACTGGCGCATTGGCCGCACGGAGTGGCCGTGACTCCGGTCTCGCAGTTCAGGCACTTGGCGAGAATGCGCGCGATCGTGGTCTTGCCCACGCCCCGGGTGCCGGTGAAGAGAAA
>JASHVV010000175.1 GCA_030044385.1 Gammaproteobacteria bacterium | reverse complement strand
CCGCCACAGGCGTTTGCGACCGTGCCGTACCTGCTGCCGCAGGCCATGCACGAGCAGATACCGGAGGTGACCGCGTTCACGCGCTTCAGCGTCCAGGACACGACAGTCAACGTTGACGGCCGGCAGTTCTTCGAAAAGGAGTTTCTGGTCGCGGAGCCGAATTTCTTTCGCGTCATCCGGCTGACGCTCCTCGCCGGAGATCCGGGCCAGGTGCTCGCGGCGCCTGAGTCCGTCGTCCTGTCCGCAAGCACGGCGCGCAAGTACTTCGGCAGCGCCAACCCCGTCGGCCGCATCATCAGCGTCGCCAAGGCCGGCTGCGCTCCGACCGATGAGGCATGCCGCGACGGGACCATTCCTTTGACCGTCACCGGTGTATTCAAGGACATCCCGCACGATTCGCAGCTGACCGCGGCCGCTGTCATCCCGAATACGTCGGCTGCCGACCAGCTGAGTTATGACCTCAAGCACCAGTGGCTTTCTCACAGTGAGTACGGGTATGTGACGCTCGCCCCCGGCGCCCGCCCGCAGACGGTAATCGACAAGCTCCCGCCGATCCTCGACCAGGCGATCACGGGGCCGCTCAGGCGATTCAATATCGATCTGCGCGGAAGCCAGCTCGACACCATCAGTCTGACCCCATTCACGGCGGTTCATCTGACCTCATCCCGCTTCTCCAATAACCTCACGCCGCCGGGGAGCGCCGCCACCATCGAGGGGGTCATCGCGATCGGCGTGTTGCTCATGCTGGTGGCCTGTTTCAACTTCATGAATCTGGCCACGGCCCGCGCCACTCTCCGGGCGCGCGAGATCGCGCTGCGCAAGACCGTCGGCGCGCGCCGCCGGCAGCTCGTCGCGCAGTTCCTGGGAGAAGCGGTGCTCATGGCCGTGATGGCGCTGGCGCTCGCCCTCGCGCTGGTGGAGAGCCTGCTGCCGACCTTCGACGGCTTTCTCGAGCGCCCCATCACATTCAGCTACCTGGCCGACTGGGGACCCCTGGCGCTGATTCTCGCGATCGCCCTTGCGGCGGGTCTGCTGAGCGGCAGCTACCCGGCCATGATCCTTTCCGATTTCCGGCCGGCGCCGAACCTGCGCACCGGTGGCGCAGGTCCGGGCGGATCGGGCCGTCTGCGAGCCACCCTCGTCGTCGCGCAGTTTGCGGTGTCGATCGCTCTGGGCACGGCAGCCTTGGTGGTGTTCCGTCAGATCGACTACGCGCGCAACCTCGATCTGGGTTTTCGCCACGACAACATCATCATCGTGGATGCCGGCCGCCTGACACCGACCGCACGGAGCAGCTTTGCTCAGTTGCTGCGCACCCGGCCGGGCGTGCTGGCGGCGGCGCAGTCCAGCGATGTCGCTTTCACGACCAATCAGAATCTGGACGTGGGGAAGACTCCCGGACAATCCGACACGATCACGCTCAATCGGCTCGCCATCGGCCCGGAGTTTCCACGCCTGTATGACATCCCCGTCGTTGCGGGCCGCATGCTCTCGGATGAGCGTGGCGAAGACCGGATCACGGGCGGTCCCAATCCGGCCAACGAGGGGCACAGCGTCGTCATCAACGAAGCCGCCGCCGCCCGGTTTGGCTTCACGCCGCAGCAGATGGTGAACCGGACCATTCTGCTCAACATCAGCCACGTGACGGTCGTCGGCGTGCTGCGCGACTTCATGTTTCGCAGTGCGCGGGAGCCCGTGAAGCCGGCTGTCTATATCTACGACCCGAGCGATTTGGGAATGATCTCCGTTCGCGTCCGTCCTCAGGACCTTCAAGACACACTCGCCTTCATCGACAGGACCTGGCGCTCCTTGGCGGCCAACAGCGCGCCGCGGACGTACTTTCTGGATGCCAGCTTCAGCGCGCTCTATCGCACGGACGAGCGTCAGGGCCGGATGTTCGGCATTTTCGTGGGAATCGCGATCGTCATCGCCTGTCTGGGGCTATTCGGGCTCGCGGCGTTCACCGCCGGCCGGCGGACACGGGAGATCGGCATCCGCAAGGCCCTTGGCGCGCGTATGCAGGATGTGACATTGCTGCTGTTGTGGCAGTTCTCCATTCCGGTGCTGATTGCCAATCTCATCGCATGGCCGGTGGCGGGCTACTACCTGCACGGCTGGCTCGAGGGTTTCGCCTACCGCATTGCCCTCAATCCGTTCTACTTCATCACCGTGGGCGTCGCTGCGCTGATCATCGCCTGGGCAACGGTCGGCGTGCATGCCTTGCGTGTCGCGCGCGCCAACCCGATCCAAGCCTTGCGGCATGAATAGAGTGGCCGCCGTGCGCTCCAGCTCCCTTCAATAAGTGACCGAGGGCAGCCACGCGCCGGCGGGTGAGTTGTAGAGGCCGATCGTCATCAGGTTCATGGTCTGGACGATGCGCAGGCCTTCGCCGAGGCACCATCGCACCAGTTCCGTGTTGCGGGCCGGAGCCAGAAACCCGGGTCCCGGAAAGGACTCCGACGCACGGATGAGGGCTTTCAGGTCGTCGTTGGTCTCGGCGACCGCATG
>JASHVV010000174.1 GCA_030044385.1 Gammaproteobacteria bacterium | reverse complement strand
GCGGCTCTGGTGCCGCTCTCGCAGACGGTGCTGCTCAACATCAATCCGCCCCAGCGCCACGGATCGGCGATGGCGGCCTGGGGCATGGCGGTGATGGCAGCGCCGATTCTCGGCCCGGTCCTCGGCGGCTGGCTGACGGAGGATTACAGCTGGCGCTGGGTGTTCTACATCAACCTGCCGATCGGCGTGCTGGCCTTCATCGGCATGACGGTCTTCCTGCCGCAGGGGCGGCGGCGCACGGCCCGGCTCGACTGGACCGGATTCGTGAGCCTGAGCATCGCGATCGCGGCCCTGCAGGTGATGCTCGATCGGGGGCAGGAGCTCGACTGGCTGGGCTCCAAGGAGATCATCGCCGAGGCGATCGTCGCGGGGTCGGCCTTCTATGTCTTCCTGGTGCACATCTTCACGGCGCGCGAGCCGTTTCTGCGGCCGGCGCTCTTTCGCGACCGCAACTTCACCGCCGGCGTGCTGTTCGTCGCCATCGTCGGCCTGACTTTCTACGCCTCGCTGGCGCTGCAGCCACCGTATCTGCAGGATCTGATGAACTACCCGGTCATCACGGCCGGGTTCGTCATGGGTCCGCGCGGCATCGGCACCATGGGCGCGATGATGATCGTCGGCAAGCTGATGGGACGGAGCGACACGCGGCTGCTGCTCGGTTTCGGGCTCGGACTCTCGGCGTGGTCCTTCTATCTGATGATGGGGTGGACGCCGGACGTGTCGAGCTGGACGGTGATCTGGGTGGGCGTGATTCAGGGCGTGGGGCTCGGATTCCTCTTCACGCCGCTCAGCGTCGTGTCGCTGTCGACGCTCCCGCCGGGCGTGCGGCCTGAAGGCGCCGGGTTCTACAACCTGGCGCGCAACGTCGGCTCCAGCATCGGCATCTCCGTCGTCGGCGCGCTCCTGGCGCGCACCACCCAGGAGAACCACGCGGACATCACGCAGTACGTCACGGCCGCGAACCCGCACTTCACCAATCCGATCGTGACGCAGGCGTTGAATCCGCTGACCGCCTCCGGCCGCGCCGCGCTCGATGCGCTGATCACACAGCAGGCGCAGGTCATCGCCTACATCGACGATTACAAGTTGCTGATGATCGCCACCCTGGCGGTGATCCCGCTGCTCATCGTCTTCAAGGGCCGCTCCGACGTGCCGAGCGGAGAGCACACCGTGGCGGAGATCTGAGGAGATCCCGGTGCCGAACCTGCTTGGAAAGATCGAGCACATCGTGCAGGTGATGCTGGAGAACCGCTCGTTCGATCACATGCTCGGGTTTCTGTATGCGGACCTCGATAATGTGTCGCCAGGCGGCCAGCCGTTCGACGGCCTGACGGGACGGGAATGGAACCCCGACGGCACCGGCCGGCAGGTCGCCGTCCATGCGATCCAGGCGACGGACCCGCATCCGTACCTCATGCCCGGAGCAGATCCGGGAGAGGGATTTCTCAACACCAACTACCAGCTCTTCTCGACCGACGATCCGGTGTCCGGCGCGGTACCGGACAACATGGGGTTCGTCACGAACTTCAAGTCCGCGATCGCTTCCGACCTCGCCGGGCATTACAGCGACACGTTGCCGGGAACCCAGGCCTCCCAAATCATGGGCATGTACACGCCGGAGCTGCTGCCCATCCTGTGCGGACTGGCGCGAGGCTACGCGGTCTGCGACGTCTGGTTCGCGTCCGCCCCGACGATGACCCTGCCCAACCGCGCATTTGCGGCCGCCGCGACCTCGCAGGGGCACCTCGACGATACCTCGAAGACCTTCACCTGCCCGACCATCTTCGGCAGGCTGTCCGACCAGGGCCTCGACTGGGCGATCTACGGCTACAACAGCGAGCCGCTCACGCGGCAGAGCTTCCCGGACACGACGAGCGCCGACGACAGCCATTTCGGCCACTTCCGCGACTTCCAGCAACGCGCCGCGGCGGGCACGCTGCCGGTGTACACCTTCCTGGAGCCGAGCTGGGATGCCGCCGGCAACAGCCAGCATCCCAACTATGACGTCGCCCAGGGCGAGCAGTTCCTCCACGACATCTACGTTGCCCTGCGCAACGGCAAGGCCTGGAATTCCACTCTGCTCATCATCACCTACGATGAGCACGGCGGGAACTACGATCACGTGGCGCCGCCGTCGGACGCCACTGCGCCCGGCGATGGGACCGTGGGCGAGTATGGATTCGACTTCACGCGCTTCGGGCTGCGGGTGCCGGCTGTGCTGGTGTCACCGCTGATCGCCGCCGGGACGGTCTTCAGGGGCTCCGGCCCCATCGACCATACTTCGGTGCTGAAGACGATCTCCGAGCGCTGGGGCACGGAGCCGCTGACGGATCGGGACCGCGCCGCCGCGTCCCTCGGCGATGTCGTCACGCTCAGCAAGCCGCGGACGGACGATCCGCTGAGCGGCGTGCTGCCGCCGGTTTCATCACAGGCGCATCCTAACTCCTCGAAACCCACCAAGCTCGACAGGATCCACGCCGCGCTCGTGAATGCGCTGCCCGTCCGCAACGAGCAGGGGCACTACCCGGAGGACCGACCGGTGCCGACATTTGCCTCAGCGTCCGAGCTCAATGACTTCATTCGCGACCGCACTGCGGCGTGGAAGGAGCACGTGCGGCGCCAGAAGCAGCGGCGAGGCGAGCGTGCCTCGGT
>JASHVV010000173.1 GCA_030044385.1 Gammaproteobacteria bacterium | reverse complement strand
CATCGCCGGGATCGTGGTCAGCATCATCTATCTGCTGGCGGCCCCGAAAGTGCGCAAGCTGATGCACGGAGTGCACTAGGATGAAGGGCCGGTCTCGCATACTCCGAATGGGGCTCATCTGGCCGAAGGGGGAGCCGCTACCCGGCGGCTGAAGATATGATCCATCTATACGTGCTCTACGCGTGCATGCATCTCATTGCCGGCAAGCACGCTCACCATCCGGGCAAGACCCAGTGCATCGAATCGCGGGTGTATTTCCACGCCGCGCCCTGCAAGGCGCGGCTGTCCAAAGGCGGTCTGACGGAGAAGAGCAAGACCGAGCGCAGTTGGTTCGAATGCCAAGAGACCGAAGCCAAATCCTGGATTCCCGCCGACCCGGATGACGGCTCCAACCGACTGTACCAGGCGGAGGCCAGCACCTCCGATGGGAGCGCGATGGCCGCGTTGCTGGCGCCGTTTCCGGCGCAGGCGCGCGCGGCTCTCGGGCCGGACGGCCTCATACACCCGTTGCAGAGAACATATCAGGGTCCGGGCGACCTCTCTTTCTTCGTCGTGCGAACCGGCTCGAGCGTGATCGTATTTGCCGTGAGCAACCTCGATGACTTCCAGTTTGCGGACATCGCGGTCGACGTCTCCTCGTCCAGCGCAACGCTGTCGACCGAGGGAGACATGGACTTCGCCGATATCGCGTCAGATGAGGGTGTTCAGCTGAGCTATCACACGGTGACCTCGCAGCGCAGCATGCCGCCGCCGGGAGGCGTGGCGGCCATACCCTAGTCCCGGGCTGCGGCCGGCGCGGAGGCGGGCGCCGTGGCATCGGTGCCCGGATGGAGCACCCCGACGAGCATCGTGCGCGCTCCGTTCCAGACGATCTGCGTGCCGATGGCCAGCAGGATGAATGCCGTCAGCCGGATCATGATGTTGGTTCCCGTCTTGCCGAGCCGGCGGACGAGCCGGTCCGCGTACCGATAGCAGAGGTATATCGCGACGACGGTGATCAGTACGCCGACCACGTGCGCGAGGGTCGTGGTCAGGAGCGCCCGCAGGTTCCGGGGCGGGTTGGCGCCGAGAGTGATGGCGACCGAAATCGACCCCGGACCGACGGTGAGCGGCATGGTGAGCGGATAAAACGCGCGTTGCTTGAGGCTGTCGGGGCTGGCCAGCTGGGTCGAAGCGGAAACGTCAGGGGCGATCGGGCCGTTCAACAGCGACCAGGCGAGGACGCAGACCACGATGCCTCCCGCCACCTGCACGGCGGGGATGGAGACCCCGAAGAAGTCGAGAACGTAGGCGCCGATCAGGATGGATGCGAGCAGCAGCAGGAAGCTGTTGAGCGCCACGAGCTTCGCGGTGCGGGCCCGCTGCTCGGGGGAGAGCCCCGAGGTCATGGCGAGGTAGATGGGAGCGCCGGCGAACGGGTCGATGATCGGCAGCAGCGCTGCGACCGCGATGAATACGATGCCCGCGAAGTAGTGGATGTGCTCCAGGAGCATGGGCTTACTGCGCTCGGGCAGCCAGGGGCAACAGCAGAACGCTCGCGCGGCCCCGGTCGTGGAAGAGCTCGATGTGCGCCACGCGCGCGTCCTTCGGGTCCTCGTAGCCGATGCGGCCGCCGGTGTTGTAGTTCTTCTGGTAGTTCGGGGAATTGAGCGGCATCAAGACGAGCCGCAGGCGCGCGCCGGCGGGAATGCGCCAGGCCATCCAGTTGAAGGTGAAGGGGATCGTGACCACCTGGCCCGGCTGCAGCAGCTCCTGCTTGAAGAAGCCGTCGCGAAAGCGCGCGCGGCGGATATCCTCCCCGAGCGTGACGGCCGAGCCGTCGGGCTCGACCATCTGCACCTGCGCCCACAGGTCGAAATCGGGCGTATCCGACTCGACGATCAGGGCGAGGCGCATCTGGCCGGCCACCTCCACGCTTTGCGGCAGCGGCGCGGAGTGAAACACCAGCGCATCTTTCTCATAGGCGCGGAACTGGCTGAGCAGGTCCTCGTCGGCCGCATACTGCGCCACCGCGAGCTCGGGCAGGGTGCGTGGGTCGTCGACGATCAGGGCGGGCGGCTCCGCGCCGGGCTTCGAGCGCACGAGCGAGCCGGAATGGAAGAGGTCCTTGGGCGTGCCGGCCGGATCCTCCAGATAGAGCGCGAGGCTCCCGCCGGATGAGGCGCCGGCCAGCGAGTGCGCATGGCGCCACTCGTTCGCGCCCATCATGTAGTAGGTCACGCGGTCGCGCAGCAGCGCGGGCCTGGGGCCGCGGCCGAGCACCCAGTCGTACCAGTCGGCATGGAGCTCGTTCATGTCGAGCACGGCGGAGTCCGGAATGGTCAGGCCCTCGATGACCTTCTGCGGGCGCTGCGTGCCGAGGTGATCCCACGGCCCGATGACGAGGAGAATGCGGGCGGCCTCACCGGGTGAGGCATCGCGCAGGAACCGTCGGTAGTAGTGCAGCGCGCCCGGCTGGTCGTCATCGAAAAAGCCGGTGGCGGTGAGTACCGGAAAGTTCATCCGGGCGAGCTGCGCGGCGGTGGGTTGCGCGGCGAGATTGAAGGCCTCGTCGCCCACGTGATCGAGCCACATCTTCATGAAGGACAGCTTCCTGCCGCGACTGTCTTCCATCCACCAGTCGTCCTGGGCGATGCCGATATCGTCATCCAGCGTGCGGAACGGGGCTTGCCGCGCGTAATGCTCCAGCATCTTCTTCTGCCAGTAATCCGAGCGGATGAAATCGTCGTTGAGCGTGCGCCCCGAGACGTACCCCATGATCACCGCCGACCACGCCTGCGGGATGCCGTTCGTGTTGGGCACATCCCATCCGGGGTAGATCGGCACGTAGGGCGCGATGCCCGACAGATGCGGCGGCAGCTGCGCCGCGGTATGCCATTGCGTCATGCCCACGAACGAGCCGCCATACATGAAGACGTGCCCGTCGCTCCAGGGCTGACGGGCGATCCATTCCACGGCATCGTGACCGTCGCGGCCGACCTGCAGGCCGATATCGTCGCTCTTGACGCCGCCGGAGCGGCCCCGTCCCCGTACCTCCACCTGCACGAACACGTAGCCGCGCTCCACGAAGGTCTTGAAATCCTGGCCGCGGCCGCCGTCGATGTCGTACTGCGTCAGCTCCAGAACGGCCGGCGCCCGGCTCTCGAGGTGCGACGGCTTGAAGATCCAGGCTTCCAGCTTCACCCCGTCCCGCATGGGGATCATGCGGCTCATCTCGATGTCGTAGCCGGGACCGACCCCTGCCGGAGCGGGCAGCGACGCGGTCGCGCCCAGGGCGAGTGGCGCCACGGCCGGAGCAAGTGCCAGAGCCAGCGCCAGAGCAGGTGCACGAATCATGAGCGTCCCCCCGAGAAGTCGCGAAGCCCGGGTCGTTTAAACCGAGCGAGCGGAAGCGAAGTCTAATACCGTAAACGAGGGGAATACACACATGGTGGAACTGTGATGCCGGCATGGCGCCTCCGCCGGCTCGCGCTGGTCGGCCTGTCGGTGATGGTCGTGGGATCGCTCCAGCCGGCGCGGGCGGCGCCGGCCAAGGCCGCCGCGCCGGTCATTCCCGACCTGACCTCCTGGCTGGGGAAGAGCGGGACGCCGGGGAAGTCCGCCTGGCGGCATGCCGCGCACTTCTCCATATCCTACGAGGTCAATCCGGGCCACAACACTCCTGCGCCCGTGGCGACCCAGGTCGACGCCGGCTATACGCGGGACGCCCTGTGGCTGCGGTTCGAGGCCCGGGATCCGCATCCCGCCGACATCGGCCTGCGCTACCGGGAGCACGATGACATGGAGAACTTCTCCGACGATTTCGTCGGCATAATGTTGAGCCCTTTCAACGACACGCAATGGGCCTACGAGCTCTTCTGCACGGCCGGCGGCGTCGAGTGGGACGCATTCCGCCAGCAGAACAACGAGTATTCTTCCTGGGACGCGGTGTGGACCTGCAATGCCGCGCGCACCGCGAGCGGCTACGAAGTGGTCATGAAGATACCGTTCGCCTCGATCAAATTCCCCCACAGCCCGGCCCCGCAGCGCTGGGGGATCATATTCTTCCGCAACTGGCCGCGCAGGATCCGCCACCAGCTCTTCAGCCAGCCCCTGAATTACGACAGCAGCTGCACCCTGTGCAGCATGGTGTCCGCGCGCACCGCGACAGCCGTGAAGACCAGCCCCACCGATTTCCAGTTGATCCCCGCGGTCACCGTGATCCGCACCGACTCGAAAAACGGCTCGGCTGGAGGACTCGAGCAGGGATCGCCGGACCTGCAGGCCAGCCTCGACGCGCGCTGGGTCCTGCGCCCGGATCTCGAATGGTCCGCGACGATCAATCCCAATTTCTCCCAGGTGGCGCCCGATGTGCTGCAGTTGAGCGCCAACCGGCAGTTCGCGCTCTTCTACCAGGAGAATCGCCCGTTCTTCGAGCAGGGCACCCAGGTCTTCAACACACCGAGCCTGCGTTACAGCACGGATACCTTCTCTCCCTCGGGCTCCCTGGTGGACACGCTCGACATCACCGACCCGCGCTTCGCCACGAAGCTCGTCGGTCAGGTGGGCGCCGATGAGATGGGAGCCTTGCTCACCGAGGACACGGCCACGACCATCGTGCTTCCCGGCGCTCAGACTTCGGCCACTCAGACGTTCGACTTCAGCACCCGGGATGAGCTGCTGCGCTATCGATATGACATGGGCCCCTCGGCCATCGGACTGTATGCCTCCGACCGGGACGGCGGCGGTTATGACAGCGGCCTTTACGCCGTCGACGGCGACTGGCAGATCGATCCGAGCGACGTGGTGACCGCGCTCGCCGGCTCCTCGAGCACGGACTATCCGCAAACGGTGGCGAGCGCCTTCGGGATTGCACCGGGGACCGTCGAGGGCGATCTGTGGACGCTCGACTATGCCCGTACCCGCCACAGTTACAACGTCGAGCTCAACTTGAGCCATGTCGCCGACGGCTTCCGGGCCGATCTGGGATATCTGCCGCAGGTCGGATTCGATCAGGGCGCGTTCCTGGGCGAATACGACTTCTACGCGCCGGACAAGGACTGGTGGCAGAACTTCGGCTTCGGCACCATCTCGAACTGGACCCGCGCGACGGATGGCGGCGAGAACCTGGACCGCAAGGTCAAGCTCTACACCGTCCTGCACGCCAACGATCAGGCGCAGGTGTATTTCTACACCACGCAGGACGAGCAGTATTACCAGGGGAAGACGTTCACGCTGGATCAGTACGAGCTGGATACGACCATCCAGCCGCTGCGCTGGTTGAATGCGGAAGTCGATGCTGTCGGCGGCGACGGAGTGGACTACGTCGGCGTACGCAAGGCAGGGTTGTTCATGGTCACGACCACGCTCTATATCCAGCCCGGCAGACACCTCAAGATCGACGTCGTGGACGAGTACGAGCAGCTCGACCATTCGGACAGCCGACTCTTCACCGCGAACGTTTACGACCTGCGGGTCGCCTGGTACTTCACTTCGCGGCTGTTCGTGGACCTCATCGGGCAGGGGCAGGATGTCCACAACAACACCTCGCTTTACCCTCCCGGCACCCCCCGTTACAGCGGCACCCTCGCCACGCAGGGACTGATCGGCTATCAGATCAATCCCTGGACGGTTTTCTACGCAGGCACCTCGGAGGGGTACGAGGAATCCCCGGACAGCCAGCTCGTGCCCCAGCAGCGCACGTTCTTCCTGAAGGGAAGCTACTACTTCCAACCTTGACCGCGGCGCCGGACGTGAATCGCCGGCGGTCAACCGGCGGGCGCGTGCGCCGTTGGAAGGCGAGTCATCATTCGCCGCTCGGCCGAGAGCGGGTATCCCGGAACGGCGCGGCGGCGAGGGAGGGCTGCGATGCGAGCGCTCGTAATATCCGTCAGCGTTTTGTGTGCCGCATGCCTGGGCGCCACCTGCGCAATCGCGCAGACGGGCCAGTGGGGGCAAGCGGAGGATCAGATCCCACCTTATCGTACGCATACGGACCGGCGCCACGGAAGCGATCATGTCTATCCGGACCGCGGCTCCGTCGTGCGCGACGTGCCGCACGGCGCCGTAGCCGTCAACTATGCCGGGTTCACTTTCCGCTTCGCGGACGGTGTCTGGTATCAGCGGCTGGGTCCTGCCTACATCGTCGTGGCGCCGCCGATCGGTCTCGTCGTTCCGCAGCTGCCGTCGTTCACGACCCCCTTCAAAAGCGCCGGCCAGACCTATCTCTACGCCGACGACGCCTTTTACAGGCCCAGGCCCGATCTCGGCGGGTACGAGGTGGTGAACGATCCGCAGGATCTGGCGCCCGAGGGGTCGCGAGCGTCGGAGCGGATGCGGGCACCCGTCGGCGCGCGGTCACAGTTGCGCGTAGCTTCCGCGGCTCCGGGCCTGCCGCAGGCTGTGGCGCGGCCTGACGTGCAGCCGACGAGCACCGTAGCGCCGCCTGCCCCGGTCGCTGCTTCCACGAGCGCGCCGCCGCCACCGGCACCGGCGAATCCGACCGGAGTTCCCATCCGTCCGCTCGACGGTCAGCCCTTGCAGCAGCAGGCTACGGATCGGTACGAGTGTTACCGGTTTGCCGTCGCGCAGACCGGTTTCGATCCGCTGGCGGCGCATAGCGGCCTGGCGCCCGTCGCGGTCGCGCAAGACACCTCCGAATATTCGCAAGCGCAGGCGGCCTGCCTCGAAGGGCGAGGGTACGCCGTGCAGTAGGGCGATCTCTCAATGCAGGCGCACGATCTGCGCGCCGGCCAGAAGGAACGCGCCCACCCCATAGTCGTAGCTCGATGACGGGGGGTAGTAGGCGGCCGTCGAGCCGATCGGCTGAATGTTGCCCAGGCGGCCGTCGGCGTAAACCTGGCCTACGAGGCCCCGCCAGGCTTTGGCGATCACGGGCAGGTAAGCGGCACGGTCGAGGACACGCTCGTTCACGCCCCAGGCGAGCGCAAACGTGATCAGGGAAGAGCCGGAGACCTCGGGCTGGGGGTAATCCTCGGCGTCGAGCATGTCGGAGTGCCACAGGCCGTCCTTGCGATCCTGCAACGCGGCGACGGCCGCGGCCATCTGTTGCAGCTGCATCCTGTAGCGACCGTAATCCGGATCGCTCCTCGGCAGGTATTCGAGCGTGCGCGCGAGGCCCGCCATCACCCAGCCTTCGCCGCGCGACCAGAATATGGGGTTGCCGCGCAAGTCGGTCTGGTGCAGGAAGGTGATGTCACGAAAGTAGAGATGGCGCCGGGTGTCGTAGAGGAGATCGGAGGTCTGCCAGAAGTGCCGGTCGAGATAAGCGAGATATTTCCGCTCGTGGGTCGCCGCATACATGCGCACCCACACGGGCGGCGCCATGAACAGCGAGTCGCACCACCACCACGGAATCTGCGCCTGCTTGCGCGGGCTGGGCGGACCGGCGCCCGCGATCAGGGAGTCCAGCGCCGCTCGAGTCGGCTGGATTTCCGCCGCTGCAGGCTTGCGCAGGTAGAGTTGCAGATAGGTCTGGGCGATGCTCTGATCGTTGGCGTTCGGATGCGGCGAGCGCAACTGCCAGTGAAATTTGCCGGCCATCGACCACATGGCCTCGCGATAGCGCGGATCGCCGAGCGCCCGCGAGGTCGCCATGAAGCCCGCGTAAAGCGGGCTCCACGTCCACCTGCGGCCGAAGTCCGGCCGCGCGCGATCCAGCTCCCAGTCGGCTACCCTGCGCAAAGCGGCACGAACGGCGACGGGCTGCAGCGAGCCGGACAGCTTCGCCCTCGGCCCAGGATCGGCGGGCGCATCGCCATCTTGGTGTTGCAAGGCGTCGGCTGACGCCGGCGGGGAGCCGTTGGCGGCGGCCGAGATCGAGCACGCGATCGCGAGCCACAGCGCGAGACCAAAGCACGAAGCCGTTCGCCGCTGTCGGATTCGAGACCGTGTCACGGATTTGGATGGATGCACATGGGTCTCGTGGTTTTTCATGTTGGAAATCGCTGAAATTCTAGGGTTTTTCTCCATGGCTGTCCAGGCGCCGCTCGGCTAGAATTTCCGCACGAACGGAGAGTGCGCCGATGTCGACCCTGGTTTCGCTGCAACGAGTCTATGACAAAGTCATCTTCGACATGGACGGCACGTTGGTGGATTCCCGGACCGCGGTCGAGCGCGCCTGGCGAAAATGGGCACGCAAGCACGGCGTCCCCGCCGAGAGAATACTGGCGGAGGCTCATGGGCGGCGCACGCACGAGGTATTGCAACGGTTTGCGCCCGAGGGGATGGATATCGAGCGGGAGGCCGGTGACCTCGAGGGAGAGGAGAGCTGCGGCGAAGAGGACATTGTCGCGGTTCCCGGCGCCGTGGAGCTCCTTCGTTGGATTCCGGAAGGCGACTGGGCGGTTGTTACATCGGCGAGCCGGCAGTTGGCATCCCGCCGGCTGGTCGCGGCAGGCCTGCCTCTTCCTCGGGTTCTGATCTGCGCCGAGGATGTCTCGACGGGAAAGCCGCACCCGCAGGGATATCTACTGGCGAGCGACCTCTTGCACGCGCGCGCCGCGGACTGTCTGGTTTTCGAGGATGCTCCCGCCGGCATTCTGGCCGCGAAGAGCGCCGGGTGCGACGTCATCGCAATCGTAGCGGCACACGCGCAGGCTTTCGAAGTTGACTGCCCCGTGGCCGCGGATTTCAATTGCATTTCGTTCTCACTGAGATCGGCGATGCGACCGCGGCGGTGGCGAGGGGGAGGCCCATCGGTTGCCGCGTCCGCCAGGTCGCCTAAAAAAGCTTGACTGCCCATATATATCTATATAGATTTATCTGAAAAGATGAATCTAGGAGATATTCATTACCTCGCCCGATGCCTGCGCGAACACGCGCTGGCGGCTTCGGTCCCCGTCCTCGACCCGCCGCTCATCGCTTCGGAGATCGCCGTCCTGTACCACCTTTTCCGCCATC
>JASHVV010000172.1 GCA_030044385.1 Gammaproteobacteria bacterium | reverse complement strand
ACCGCCGCTCGCCGAGGTCGACATGCTCAACTGGGACGCCTTCGACCGCGCCATCCAGGCTGGCTACGAGTACGCGGTGAAGCGGCTGGAGGAGCTGCCGGCGGACTCGCCGCTGCTCAAGTGCGCGGCCGTCGAAGGTTAGATCGGGACGGGAGCCGCGTCAGTCGACGCGCGCCGGCGCGAGGCGCGGCGAGAGCAGGTGGATGACGAGGAGCGCCAGCAGATAGGCGCAGCCCGCATAGGCGAAGAGCGGCTTGAAGGTGCCCAGGCGCTCGAGGACCCAGCCGGCATACTTGGCGATCAGCATGCCGCCGATCGCGCCGGCGGTGCCGCCGATGCCGATGAGGGAGCCGACCGCGCGGCGCGGGAAGACATCGGAGGGCAGGGTGAAGAGGTTGCAGGAGAAGCCCTGGTGCGCCGCGGCCGCGAGGCCGACGATGGCGACCGCGCCCCAGAGATTGTCGACGTAGCTCACCCAGAAGACCGGCAGCACCAGCAGCGCGCAGAGGAGCATGGTGTACTTGCGCGCCGCGTTGAGCGAGAAGCCTGCGCGCAGCAGCCGCGACGACATCCAGCCGCCGGCGACGCTGCCGATGTCGGAGATGACGTAGATGGCGACGAGCGGCGGGCCGAATGTCTCCAGATCCAGGTGATGGCGCTTGACCAGGAAGTCGGGCAGCCAGAAGAGCCACATCCACCACACCGGATCGGTGAGGAACTTGCCGAGGGCGAAGGCCCACGTCTCGCGCCGTCGGAGAAGCTTCGTCCACGGGACCGACGCCACCGGGTCGGGCGGATCACTCTCGATGAGCCGCAGCTCCGCGGCGCCGAGGCGCGGATGCCGCTGCGGCTGGCGGTATACCGCGAGCCACACGATCATCCACACGATCGTGAAGCTGCCCGTGATCAGGAAGCAGGCCCGCCATCCGAACGCCAGGGTGATGATGGGAACGATGAGCGGCGTGACGATGGCGCCGATGTTGGTGCCGGCATTGAAGATCCCCGTCGCCAGCGCGCGCTCTCGCTTCGGGAACCACTCGGCCACCGCCTTGATGCCGGCCGGGAAGTTGCCCGACTCCCCGAGTCCGATCGCGAAGCGCGCCGCCATGAACTCGGTCAGCGAGCTGGCCCAGGCGTGCGCGATGTGCGCCACCGTCCAGATCCCCACCGCGACGGCGTATCCGGTCCGCGCGCCGATGCGGTCGATCAGCTTGCCGAAGATGAGGTAGCCGACGGCATAGGCGACCTCGAACCAGAAGACGATGTTGCCGTAGTCGATCTCGCTCCAGTGGAACTGATGCGCCAGCGTCGGCTCGAGAATGCCGATGATCTGGCGGTCGACGTAGTTGAGGGCGGTGGCCGCGAAGAGCAGCGCGCAGATGACCCAGCGAAACTTGCCGACACGCTCCGCTGCCGCCTCGATGCGCGCGGCCGGCTCCGTCGTCGTCATGGCTGCGCCGCTCCCGCCACGGAAGCCGTTGCGGCCGCGGCGGCGGCGAGCGCGCCCTGGGCGGAAATGTTCCCGTAAGCCTCGGCGAGTGCCCGCGCGAAGCGCGGCTCGCGCGCCAGGGTGGGCGGAAAGACGCCGGACAGGGTGAAAAAGAGCGGCAGATCGTGGGCCGCCTCGCCCGTGAGCTGCAGCCCGAGCGGCGTCAGTTGCGCGGCGAGGGGATCGACAATGGCGATGTCCTGGCGCGCGCGCATGCGAACGAACTGCATCCACGCGGCGATTGGCACGGTCAGGCGCGTGACCGGATGTCCGTTGCGCAGCGCATCCGCGATCGTGCCGAGGATGCGGATGGGCAGCTTCTGCGAGCCGTCCCACGCGATCTGCGCGAGCTGGTGCCGCATGGCCGGGTTCTCGAAGCGGCGCAGGATGGACTGGCGGTAGGCGGCGAGGGCGCCCGCTTGCGGAACGGTCAGCGTCGGCTCGATGTCCTCGATCATCAGCCGCTCGACGAAGGTCCGCAGCGGTGGCTCCCCCATGGCTTGCGCGACGGTCTCGAGCCCCGCCAGCAATCCCAGGTAGGCGAGGCTGGAATGCGCGCCGTTCAGCAGGCGTAGCTTTGCGCGCTCATACGCCGTCACGTCGCGGCTCACCGTGATGCCGACCGACGCCCAGTCGGGCTGGCCGGGGGAGTCCACCTCCTCCACGACCCACTGCACGAACCGCTCGCGCTGCACCGGCCAGGCGTCCTCCAGCCCCGTGGCCCGGGCGACCCGATCCCGCAACGACTGATCGGTGGCGGGTGTGATGCTGTCGACCATGGTGCGCGGAAAGCGCGCCGCATTCTCGATCCAGCCCGCGAGCCCCGCGTCGCGCCGCGCCGCGTAAGCCAACACCGCGCGTCGCAGTGTCGGGCCGTTGTCGGACAGGTTGTCGCAGCACACCACGAGATACGGGGCGAGCCCGCGTTCGCGCCGCAGCTCGAGGCCGCGCGCCAGCCAGCCGACCAGGCTGTGCGGCGCCTCGGGATGGGCCAGATCGTGGGCAATGTCAGGATGCGCGAAATCGAGCCGGCCGGCGCCGTCCAGGCAGTAGCCCTTCTCCGTCACCGTCATGGTGACTATCGAGGTGTCGGGATCGCTGAGGCGGCGGCCGACCGCGGCGGCGCTTTCGGCGCCGACCAGGATCTCGCGGATGGCGCCGATGGCACGCAGCGTCGGCGACTCGTCGAGCTCCACCAGTGTGTAGAGGCCGTCCTGCGGTGCCAGCGCGTCGCGGAGCGAGGCGGTCTTGAGTGACACCGCACAGATGGCGCGAGTCGGATCGCTCTCGAGCAGGCGGTCGAAATAGAACGCCTGGTGAGCCCGATGGAACGCGCCCGGGCCGAAATGCACCGTGCCGATGCGCGTCTGCGACCGGCGATAGGCCGGCCGGAGGAGCTGAGGCGAGCCGCACTCCAGCGTGCGCTCGCTGAGGCGCGGGCGGCCCGGTCCGGGTCCCGGCCCGTCGGCCGCCGATGTAAGCATCCGCGCATCTGTCAAAGCGTCACTCCGGTCTTCCAGATGGCGAGCTCGCGCTCGCCGTTGCGCTCCGCGCAGGTTGGTTGGCCGGACGCGGTCGCCACGATCAGATCGAGCAGCGCGTGGCTGCGCTCGTCCATGCCGGCTCCCGTGAGGAGCGTGCCGGCATCGAAGTCGATCCAACGCGGCTTCGCCTGCGCGAGCGCGCTGTTGCTCGAGATCTTGAGGGTCGGGGCGGGAAACCCGAGCGGCGTGCCCCGACCCGTGGTGAAGAGTAGCAGCGTTGCCCCGGCCGCGGCCAGAGCGGTGCCGGAGACCGCATCGTTCCCCGGGGCCTCGAGCAGCGCCAGTCCGGGCCGGTGCACTCGCTCGCCATAACGCAGCACCTGCGTCAGCGGCGCATCGCCTGCCTTCTGCACCGCGCCGAGGGATTTCTCCTCCAGCGTGGTGATGCCTCCGGCCAGGTTGCCGGGCGAGGGATTCTCCGACACCGGCTGCCCGGCGGCCGTGAAGTAATCCTTGAAGTCGTTGACCAGCGTGCCGACGGCCTCGAATACGTTCCGGTCCACTGCCCGCGCCATGAGCAGTTGCTCGGCGCCGAAAGTCTCCGGGATCTCCGTCAGGATGGGAGTACCGCCCGCGCGGGCGACCTCCGTGCTCATGCGGCCCACCAGAGGGTTCGCGGTGAGGCCGCTGAAGGCGTCGGAGCCGCCGCACTTGAGGCCGAGCACCAGGCTGGAGAGTGGGCACGGCTCGCGCACGTCCCGAGCGAGCAGCCCGGCGAGCTCCTCCAGCGCGCCGACCCCTGCCTCGACCTCGTCGCTGACGGCTTGGGCGTTGAAGCTGCGGACCCGCTCGGGATCGAAGTCCGCCGTACCGAGCAATGCCGCAAGCTGATTGCTCTCGCAGCCGAGGCCGACCACGAGCACGCCTCCCGCGTTGGGATGAGTGACGAGGGAAGCGAGCAGCCGCCGGGTGTGGGCGAGGTCGTCGCCGAGCTGCGAGCAGCCGAACGGGTGCGTCAGGGCGTAGACCCCGTCGACCTTGCCGCGCAGCCGCTCCCCCGCGATGGCGGCGATCCGCTGCGCCGTACGCGCGACGCAGCCGACGGTGCAGACGATCCAGAGCTCGTTCCGGGTTCCCACGCGGCCGTCGCGGCGCCGGTACCCCAGGAAGGTGTGCGGCTCGGGCTGGCCGGCATCCGCGGCGGGCGCGGGCGGCGTGTAGGTGTAATCGGAGTGGCCCGTGAGCGTCGTGGCGAGGTTGTGAGTATGAACGTGCTCGCCCTGGGCGATGTCGCGCGTGGCGCGGCCGATGGGCCAACCGTACTTGCGGACCAGACAGCCGGCAGCGAGCGCGGTGATGGCGATCTTGTGCCCGCGGGGAACCGATGTTCGCGCGACGATCACGTCGGACGCCGAGCGCACCGTCTCTCCCGGCTGCAGTTCGCGCAGAGTGACAAGCACGTCGTCTTGCGGATGCACCCGCAACGCATCGGGTAAGTCTGGCTCGGCCATCCCCATAGGGTAACCGGTAGCAGAGCCAGTGCAAGCGGCGACCGGCGATGGGCTTGGGTAGACGCCTCTGCTAAAGTCCCCGCCGCTTGAAAACATCCAGCCGCCGCGCCAAGACAAAACGCGAGCACCACGATCGTGGTGAGACACCGGCCTCGCGCGGACCCAGCGTCGCTTTCCTCGCGCTGCTCATCGTGTGCGGCCTGTGCTCACAGGCGCTCGCCGCTGGCGGACAGACGGGCAGGATCGACCGCCGGGCCCTCGTTACGCGGCATGACGTCGTTTTCGACCGGATCGATCCAACCTCGCCTCTGATGGTCGGCAACGGCGACTTCGCGTTCACCGCGGACATCACGGGCCTGCAGACCTTTCCGCAACGATACGCCGCCCAGGCGCCGCTGCTCACCGAAGCGCAGTGGGCCTGGCACAGCTTCCCCAACCCGCAGTGCTGTCGGCAGAGGCGGGTGCCGGTCGATGTCCACGGGCGGATTGAATACTATCCGTGGGTTCGCGACCTGTCGGGGCTGCCGGCGCACTCCGCCATCCGCTGGCTGCGCGAAAATCCGCATCGCTTCTCGCTCGCACGGGTCTCGCTGTACCTGCGCTCCGGGGACGGAAGGGACGCTCGCTTCAGCGACCTGTCCGCGACTCAACAGAAACTCGATCTCTGGAGCGGAGTCCTGCGCAGCCGTTTCAACTTCGACGGTGAGGCTGTGCGTGTCGAGACGCGGGTGCATCCTCACCTCGACATGCTCATGGTGACGCTCGACTCGTCAGCGCTTGCCGAGGGCAAGCTCGGCGTCAATCTGAGTCTTCCCGGCATCTCCGCCAACCTGGACCCAGACCCCGAGGATTGGAGCCATCCGCAGCGCTACCTGACGATCGTGACCGGACGAAGCGCGCGCCGGCTCTCTCTGGAATGCATACTCGACGCAACGCGCTACTACGCCACGGTCGTCGCCGATCATGACGTCACGTTCGCGCGCACGGGACCACACGCGTTCACGATCCTCCTGAGCGGAGCGCGCACGCCGGCAGGCCGGTCCGCATTGCCCCATGCGCTCACGGTGATGGTTCTCTTCTCGCGGCAGCCGCACCCCGGCGCGCTGCCGAGTGCGGCCGCGGCGCGCACCGCGGTCGCTGACCATTGGCACCGCTTCTGGCAAAGCGGCGGCGCCGTCGACTTCTCGGGCAGCGCCGACCCGCGGGCTTTCGAGCTCGAGCGGCGCATCGTGTTGTCGCAATATCTTCTGGCCGTGAACGCCGCCGGCCTCTATCCGCCGCAGGAGACCGGGCTCTTCTCCAACAGTTGGTACGGCAAATTCCATCTGGAGATGCTCCTCTGGCACGAGGGGTGGCTCGCCGTCTGGGGCCATCCGGCGCTGCTCGCGCGCACCATGTCGTGGTACCTGCGGCATCTCGCGCAGGCTGAAGCGCGGGCGCGCGCCCATGGCTGGCGGGGCGCGCTGTGGCCGAAGATGGTGGGACCCGACGGCCGGGAGAGTCCGAGCCCGATCAATCCCTTCATCATGTGGCAGCAGCCCACTCCGATTTATCTCTCGGAGCTGCTCTATCGCAGCCGGCCCGATCGCGCGACGCTCCTGCGCTACCGCGACCTGGTTTTCCGCACGGCCGATCTGCTGGCCTCCTTCCCGTACTTCGACCGCGCGCGCGGCGAGTATGTGTTGGGTCCCCCGATCATGCCCGCACAGGAGGTATTTCCGCCGCTCGCCACTTTCGATCCCACCTTCGAGCTCGAGTATTTCCGCTTCGGCCTGCGCACGGCGCAGGAGTGGCGCCGGCGGCTCGGTCTCGCGCCGGATCTGCGCTGGGCGGCCGTGCTCGCCAGGCTCGCGCCGCTGCCGCAGAGCGATGGCCTGTATCTGCCCGTGGCGTCGGTTCCGGACTTCTGGCGGCAGGCGCAAAGCGCCGCGTGCTCGCATGGCCACACGGGTCCTCGATGTCTCAATCGCGACCATCCTTCCCTGGTCGGCGCCCTGGGCCTGCTGCCCGGAGAGGACGTCGACCCCGGGACCATGCGGCGGACCCTGGCCGCCGTACTGGCGCACTGGGACTTGCGCCAGACCTGGGGCTGGGACTTTCCGTTGCTCGCGATGACCGCGACGCGCCTCCATGAGCCGCAGACGGCCGTCGATCTGCTCTTCTATGATGCGCCGAACGATCACTGGGGCGCTGCGGGGATGACCCCGCGCCGGCACCTGACCGCCGCGGGGACCTACGATCTGGATGGCGAGACCTATTTTCCGTCGAACGGCAGCCTGCTGCTGGCCGTTGCCCTCATGGCCGCGGGTTGGGATGGGGAGTCGGCGCCGACGCCGGGATTCCCTCATGACGGACGCTGGCATGTGAGAGTCGAAGGGGTGTCGAAACTGCCATGATTTCACGTCGACGCTTCGCCGCGGCAGCGGCAACATTCGCGTTCCTGCAAACCTCGGGCCCGGTGGCGGCAGCCCGGGCCGCTGCTACCGCCCGCAATGGCGGCGGCAGCTGTCCGGATGGCCTGCCGCCCTGGGCCGGCCGGCTCAGGACCGATCTCGAGCTCATGGCGCGGGAGTTGACGGCGCGCCTGCACCCCTGGCGCGGACCGAGCCTCGTAGTCCGGCCCGAGTCGTTCGGGCACCGCCAGGGGGATGCGCTCTCGACCCGCGCGATCCAGGCGGCGATCGATGCGGTGGCGCAGCGGGGCGGCGGCACGGTGCGCCTCTCGCGGGGCGACTACGTGAGCGGAACGCTCGATCTGCGCAGCAACACGCGGCTGGAGGTGGCCCGGGAAGCGCGGCTGCTCGGCAGCCTGCGCCTCGCCGACTATCCGCCGCGAGTCG
>JASHVV010000171.1 GCA_030044385.1 Gammaproteobacteria bacterium | reverse complement strand
GGCACGACGATGGTGGTCACCAGCGCAAATTGGCCCGAGAGGCTCGCGTGGCTCACGCCGTCGGTGAATACCATCCAGGCGGAATACGGCGGGAAGCGAAATTCCTCGTAGCCGCGCATATCGCGTATGAAATCCTGGCTGTCCTTCATGTAGTTGTGCAGCCGGCGCATCGTGCGGTCGTAGGGGCTCGAATCTAGAGTGTGCGCCAGCGGATTGAGCCGCGTGAGACCTCTGACGGCGGCGCTGAACGCGTGATCGCCGAGGCCCTTGTCGATACGCGCCCGTAAGCGGCCGGAGGAATCGAGGACGCCCGCCGCCGCGCCATGCCGCTCGAGGACATCGCTCAGGCCTCCCTTGCTCGCCCAAACGCGGTCCTCGTGCTCGTTGACATTGACGAAGAAGCGAAAGATGCGATCCCCGTCGGTGGCGCCATAGGCGCCGGCGTCGACGTGCACGAGCTCGTTGCTCGCGTGCGGCGCGAGGTTGCGGCCCCGTTCCTGAATGGGGCGAAAGCTGCAGGTCCCGACCCGGCAGGCGCCTCGCCACCCGGGCATGATCCGGTACAGGAAGCCGGACACATCGTCGAGATGCCGCTTCAGCACGTCGCGGGTGCGCTCGTAGAGCGTCTCTTCGCCTTCGAGTCCGGTGACGCGCGCACCTTCCGGGTGGTAGCTGATGTTCTTCAGCTTGAGGCGCGACGGCAGCTCGCGGCGCAGGTACTCCAGCGTCGCGGCGTCCGGCAGCGGGATCGGGCTGCGGGGGAAATAGACGATGTGGTTCGATTCCAGCGCGAGCGAGATCCTCCCGGAGGCATCCGCTGCGGCGGGCTCGATCTGCGACAGCACGCTCATGCGCACCTACTATAGCTCGGCGAGCCCGGCGAGACTGTAACCGATAGACTAGGCGCAGAGGGGCAAGTCCCTCGGGACGAGATAGGGGGCGATAGACGCGTGGCGAGTCATAGCGGCCTTTCGGCCTGCATCATCACCTACAACGAGGCTGACCGGATCGAGGCCTGCGTGCGCTCCGTCGGCTTCTGCGACGAGGTCATCGTCGTGGACTCCCATTCCACGGATGCGACGCGGGAGCTCGCGGCAGCGCTCGGGGCGCGCGTCATCGAGCGCGACTGGCCCGGCTACCGCTCGCAGAAGCAGTTCGCGGTGGACGCGGCCCGCAACGACTGGGTGCTCTGCCTCGACGCGGACGAGCGCGTGAGCGATGCCCTGCGCCAGGAGGTCGAGCGCCTGCGCGCGGGCGGCTTCGCGGGCCATGCGGGCTGGTCGGTGCCGCGGATCACGGACTATTTCGGCCGCTTCCTGCGCCACGGGAACGCCTACCCGGACCGCCTGATCCGACTGTTCGACCGCCGCCGCGGCGGCTGGATCGGCCGCGAGATCCACGAGAACACCCGCGTCGAGGGGCGCGTGGGCCGGCTGCGGGGACATCTCGAGCATTACTCGTATCGCAGCCTCACGGACCACCACATCCGCATGCAGAAGTACGCCGACCTGATGGCGCAATCCCTGTACGCCGCGGGCAAGCGCTGCGGCCTGGGCAAGGTTCTCTTCAACCCGCAGTGGCGGTTCTTCCGCGGCTACGTGCTCCGGCTCGGCTTTCTCGACGGCTGGCGCGGCATGGTGTTCGCGCTGGTGGAATCGAACTACGTCCGCCGCAAGTACCTGCACCTCTACATCCGCTGCCGCGGGCTGCCCAGTTGACGAGCTGACGGCAGCCGCTCGCGGCCCGCTGTAGCCAACCTGTCACATATCGCGGGTACTGTGACAGGCAAAGCGGGTTGGGGGAGCGGGTTCGTCGCCATGGCCGATATCGGGATCGTCAAGTCGAAGTCGGTTCAGGATTATCTCGATGAGCTGCCGACCTGGTCGGACGGCACGCGGCTGAAGGCGGCGCCGATGACCGGGATGCAATGGCGCATCTGGTCGCTGGCGGCGGCCGGCAAGTTCTTCGAGGGGTTCGTCGTCTTCATGGGCGGCGTTGCGCTGCCGCTCATCGCGCGGCAATTCCAGATCGCGCCGGCGCAGAAAGGCATCGTCAGCGCCGCCAGCCTGGCCGGCATCCTGGTCGGCGCGCTGCTCCTCGGCGGCCTGTCCGACCATTTCGGCCGCAAGCGCATGTTCATCGCCGAGATGATCATCTTCGTCGGCTTCCTCGCGCTGCTGATCGTCTCGACCGGCTTTCTCGCCCTGGCGATCTGCCTCTTCGGCCTGGGACTGGCGCTCGGCTGCGACTATCCCACGGCGCACATGGTGATCTCCGAGAACATTCCGAGCGCCAACCGCGGGCGGCTGGTGCTCGGGGCATTCGGCTTCCAGGCGCTCGGGGCGCTGGCCGGTACCGGTGTCGGCAGCCTCGTGCTGATCATCAGCCCGACACTGTCGGCCTGGCGCTGGATGTATGCCACGGCGATGGTGCCCGCGGTCGCGATCACCGCCGCCCGCTTTTTCGTCGTGGAGAGCGCCAACTGGCTCGCCGTGCGCGGCGCGCACGAGGAGGCCGAGAAGTCGGTCATCCGCCTGCTGCGCCGCGAGCCTCAGTATCCGACCAACATCCAGCTTGCCCGCGGCGCGGCCGGCCGCCACGAGGCATCGCGGGCCAGGTCGTCATTCTGGGCGCTGTTCAATCGCCGCAACCTGCGTGCGACGATCTTCGCCTCGGTGCCGTGGTTCATCCAGGATCTCGGGACTTACGGCATCGGCATCTTCACCCCGGTGATCCTGGCGACGGCCCTCGGGGGCGGGCCGGACCACATCCGCAGCCTGAGCGATCTCATCGCCAGCGACATCCTGTCCTCCAAGGGCGCGGCGCTGATCGACGTCCTGCTCCTCGTCGGCATCGTCTTCGCGGTGGCGCTGGCCGACCGGGTGGGACGCATCAAGCTGCAGATCTTCGGCTTCATCGGCTGTGCCGCGGGCTTGCTGCTCGCCTCCTTCTCGGCCGACGCCGGCGGGGAGGCGAAGATCGTGCTCATCTTCGCCGGCTTCATGCTGTTCGACTTCATGACCAACCTGGGCCCCAACGCGCAGACCTACCTGCTCGCGGGCGAGGTGTTCCCGACCGAGGTGCGCGGCATGGGCGCGGGTTTCGCGGCGATGATCGGCAAGGTCGGGGCGGTCGCGACGACCTACGGCTTCCCGATCCTGCTCGTCACTCTCGGCACCCGTACGCTGCTCTACACGCTCGCGGTCAGCGCCGTGCTCGGCGCCGTCGTGACCTGGATCTATCGCATCGAGACAACCGGCGTGAACCTCGACCAGATCGGGCGTCTGGCGCCGGAGCCGGCAGCTGGGGATTAGCCCTCATGACGAAAAAAATTCGCCAGGCGCTCGCGGGCGTCGCACTCGCCTTCGCATTCGCGGCATCGCCCGCGCACGCGGCCGACGTCACCATCACCGAGACGGGCTCGACGCTGCTCTACCCGCTCTTCCAGGCCTGGATCGCGGGCTACAAGAGCGTCGCGCCCGACATCACCATCACCGCGGCAGCCACCGGCTCGGGCGCCGGCGAGAAGGGGGCGCTCGACGGGTCGGTCCGCATCGGCGCCTCCGACGCGTATCTCTCCGACAGGGTGGCGGAGCAGAACCCGCAGATGCTCGACATCCCGCTCGCCATCTCCGCGCAGATGATCAACTACAACCTGCCGGGGCTGAACGGTTCCAACATCAAGATCGACGGCCCGACGCTGGCGGCGATCTATACCGGCAAGATCACCCAATGGGACGACCCCACGATCAAGGCGATGAACCCGGGCGCGGCGCTGCCGCATCAGGCGATTATCCCGGTGCGCCGCGCCGACGGCTCCGGCGACACGTTCATCTTCACGCAGTTCCTCGATTTCTCGGCCGAGACCTGGGAGAACAACCCCGGCTACGGCACCGAGATCGCGTGGCCAAAGGTCGCCGCGGAAAAAGCCGCGGACGGCAATGACGGCGTCGTCAAGACGCTGGCCGACAC
>JASHVV010000170.1 GCA_030044385.1 Gammaproteobacteria bacterium | reverse complement strand
GAACTCGCATGAAATCAGGACTCCGACATCCGCTGTACCGGCTCGCGCTGCTGTCCCTGGCGCTGTTTCTCGTCACCGGGACCGCGCGCGCGGAGCGGGTCGAGGATCTCGCGAGCGTGGCCGGGGTGCGCAGCAACCAGCTCATCGGCTACGGCCTGGTGGTCGGTCTCGACGGCACCGGCGACCAGACCACGCAGACACCGTTCACGATCCAGAGCATCGAGAACATGCTGGCGCAGTTCGGCGTGGCGATACCGGCCAACACCAACCCCATGCTCGCGAACGTCGCCGCCGTGACCGTGCACGCCAGCCTGCCGCCGTTCGCCAAGCCCGGCCAGACCATCGATGTCACCGTGTCCTCCATCGGCAACGCCAAGAGCCTGCGGGGCGGCAGCCTCATCATGACGCCGCTGCGCGGCGCGGACGGCCAGGTGTACGCGATGGCCCAAGGCAGCGTGCTCGTCAGCGGCTTCGGCGTGGAGGGCAAGGACGGCTCCAGCATCACGGTGAACGTTCCGAGCAGCGCCCGGATCCCGAACGGCGCCACCGTGGAGCGGGCGGTTCCGAACAGCTTCGACAGCGGGCCGTACGTGACCTTGAACCTCGACACACCCGATTTCACCACCGCGGCGCGCCTGACCAAAGCCATCAACGACCTGCTCGGCGCCGGCACCGCGGAAGCGCTCGACGCTGTCTCGGTGCGCGTGCGCGCACCGCTCGATCCGAGCCAGCGGATCGCCTATGTGTCGACGCTGGAGCGCCTGAACGTCGATCCGGCGACGCCGCCTGCACGTGTGATCATCAACTCCCGCACCGGCACTGTCGTCATCAGCTCCGAGGTGCATGTGATGGCCGCGGCCGTCGCGAGCGGCTCGCTGACCGTGACGATCACCGAGCGCTCCGATGTAAGTCAACCGAACGCTTTCAGCAACGGGACGACGACGGTCACACCGGTAAGCTCGTTGAAAGTGAAGCAGGAGCAGGCGCATATGTTCGAGTTCCCGGCCGGCGTGAATCTCAATGAGATCGTGCGCGCCGTGAACTCCGTGGGCGCCGCACCCGGCGATCTCGTCGCCATTCTCGAGGCACTCAAGGAGGCCGGGGCGCTGCGCGCCCAGCTCATCGTGATATGACCCTGCCCGCCGTCGACCCATCGGTGCTCGCGGACGCGGGCAACCTCACTGCGCTGCAACAGGCGGCGGCGGCGCACAACCCGCAGGCGCTGCGCCAGGCGGCGCAGCAGTTCGAGAGCCTGTTCGTCGGCATGGTGCTGAAGAGCATGCGCCAGGCGAACTTCTCCGACCCGCTGTTCGGCTCGGACCAGGAGAGCATGTACCAGGACATGTACGACGATCAGATCGCCTCGGAAATCAGCAAGGGCCGCGGCCTCGGCCTGGCGGACATGCTGGTGCAGCAGCTGCGGCGCAGCGGACTGCCCGGCACCACCCAGGAAAGCTCGGGCGGGGCGTCAACCCAGTCTGCCGCACCCGCGACGAGCGGCGCCTCCTCTTCCAGCGCTGCAACCGCGACGAGCAGCGTCACGTCTTCCACGGTGGGAACAACGGGCACGGACACCTCTTCGTGCCCGAGCAGCGCGCAGCAGCTCGAATTTGCCCAGTCGCTGTGGCCCGAAGCGCAGCAGGCCGCGCGGCAGCTCGGCGTCAGTCCCATCAGCCTGGTCGCCCAGGCGGCTCTCGAGACCGACTGGGGGCGCAGCATGCCGCGCACCGCCGGCGGCTCGAGCAGCAACAACCTGTTCGGCATCAAGGCCGGCTCCGCTTGGAGCGGGGCGAGCGTCCAGAGCGCTACCCAGGAATATGCCGGCGGCGCGACCACCGCGGTCAAAGCCCAGTTCCGCGCCTATGCGACGCCGAGTCAGTGCTTTCAGGATTATGTCAACCTGTTGCAGGGCAACCCGCGCTACGCGTCCGCCCTCGGCACCGGCAACGATACCCAGGCATTCGCGACCGCCCTGCAACGGGGCGGCTACGCCACCGATCCTGGCTATGCGGCCAAGCTCGGAGCGGTGGCCGGCACGCTGACCCGCACCCTCAAGTCAGCGGCCTCGCTGCCGACAACTTCCGGCAGCAATACGCTCTAAAGGTGACGGATGGCCGACCTGCTCTCCACCAGCGTTTCCGGGCTCCTCGCCTTCCAGCAGGCGCTGGACGTCACGAGCAACAATATCTCGAACGTCGATACTCCCGGGTACGATGTCGAGACGGCGAACTTCACCGAGCAGCAGGGCCAGGACACCGGGGCCGGCTACGTCGGCAGCGGCGTCGACGTCTCGAGCATCACGCGGGCATACGACCAATACCTCGCGGAACAGGTCAATTCCACACAATCGAGCTATTCGAGCTCGAACACGCTGGCGACCCAGGCCGCGCAGGTCGACGACATGCTGAGCGACAGCAGCACCGGCCTGACTGCGACTCTGCAGAGCTTCGTCGACTCGCTGCAGACGCTCGCCACCACGCCGACGTCGACCTCGGCCCAACAGGCCGTCCTCAGCCAGGGCCAGGCGCTCGCCCAGCAGATCCAGTCGTACGATTCGCAGCTCTCGCAATACAGCTCGCAGCTCGAGTCACAATTGAGCAGCGACGTCAGCCAGGTCAATTCCCTCGCCTCCAGCATCGCCTCGCTCAACCAGCAAATCGCGGCCGCGTCGGCCTCCGGACAAACACCGAATCAGCTCTTGGATCAGCTCGATACGGACGTCAACCAGCTCAGCCAGTATGTCTCCGTGCAGACGACGAGCGAGAGCAATGGCGAGGTGAACGTCTTCATCGGCTCCGGCCAGGCGCTCGTCACGGGCGGTGTGGCGCAGACGTTGACGACAATCCCCAGCGCCTACGACGCCTCGCAGCTCGACATCGGAATCACGAGCAGCGGCGGCGCCACCGCGGATATCACCTCGGAAATCAGCGGCGGCGAGCTTGGCGGCCTGCTGAGCGCCCGCAGCCAGGTGCTCCAGCCGGCGACCAATGCCATCGGCCAGATCGCGGTGGCGGTGGCCGGCATCATGAACCAGCAGCAGGAGTCCGGGATGGACTCGACCGGCGCTCAGGGCCAGGCCATGTTCGCCGTCGGCGGCGTACAGGTGCTGTCCGACTCGAGCAATACCGGCACCGCCGCGCTCAGCGTCAACCGGACCGATCTGAGCGACCTCACCACGGACAACTACGAGCTCGAATACACCGGCGGCTCGTGGCAGCTCACCGACCAGACGACCGGCCAGTCGGTCGCCATGACCGGCAGCGGCACGAGCGCGAGCCCCTTCGAGGCGGCGGGTCTGTCCATCGTCGTGAGCGGCACGCCCCAGAACGGCGACAGCTTTCTCATCGAGCCCACGGCGGGAGCGGCCTCCGGCTTCTCCATGGAACTGACCGAGCCCTCGCAGATCGCGTCGGCCTCCCTGGTGCAAGCCGTCGCAGGCTCGGCGAACACCGGGACGGGAACGGTGAGCTCCACGGGAGTAACCGATCCGAGCACCTGGACTTCCGGCACGTATACGGTGACTTTCGGCAGCGACGGCCAATATTCCGTCTCCGAGACCGGGGACACCACTCCCGTCGCCTCCGGCACCTATACCAGTGGCGACCCGATCGATTTCAACGGCATCCAGCTCACGCTGACCGGCCAGCCGGCGGCGGGCGATACCTTTACGGTCAGCCCGAACAGCGCTTCCAATACCGGCGATAACAGCAATCTGTATGCCATGATCGACGCGCTCTCGGCGTCGACGCTGGACGGCGGTACCACCTCGGTCAACGATGCGGCCAACAACATCGTGAGTCAGGTAGGAACTGCGACTCAGCAGGCGCAGAACAACGCCACTGCACAGCAGACCGCGAACCAGAGCGCCACCACGGACCTCGACAATGTCACCGGCGTCAATCTGGACGAGCAGGCCGCCAGCATGCTGCAGTACCAGCAGGCCTACCAGGCCATGGCGGAGGTGATCCAGGTCTCCGGCCAGCTCTTCAACTCCCTCATCAGCGCCATCAGCACGAACGGGTGATCGCCGTGAGCCTGACCAACATATCGACCCTGACTTTCCAGAACAACGCGCTCGATTCGATCGAGGCGCTGGAGAGCTCGATCTCGACCACCCAGAACCAGCTGTCCACCGGCTTGACCCTGCAGAACGCCGCGGACGGCCCGGCAGCGATGACGCAGGTCAACCAGCTCAACACCGAGCTCTCCGCCTCGCAGCAGTACGACAGCAACGGCACGCTGGCGAGCTCGAACCTGACGCTGGAGGAGCAGGCGCTCACCAATGCCACGGACGTCCTGCAGAGCGTGCAGAGCCTGGCCGACGAGGCCAACAACTCCTCGCTGTCGAGCTCGCAGCTGCAGGACATCGCCACCCAGATCAGCCAGCAGCTGCAGCAACTCGTGTCGATCGCCAACAGCACCGACAGCAACGGCAGCTACCTCTTCTCCGGGTACGCGAGCGGCACCCAGCCGTTCTCGCAGAACGGCAGCACCGTCAGCTACTCGGGCGCCGAGGAGACGAGCCAGGTCCAGATCGGGGAGAACCAGTTCATCTCCAGCGGCGATACCGGCAGCTCCGTATTCATGAACATCCCGGCCGGCAACGGCACCTTCACGACCTCGGCGGCGTCCACGAACACCGGCACCGCCTCGATCGGGCCCGGCACGGTGACGGACGCCTCGACATGGGCAGCGGCGGCCGCGTCCGGGCCTTACACCATCAGCTTCAGCAGTCCCACCGCGTACGTGATCTCGGACAGCGCGGGTCCGGTAACCACGGGGACTTACGACAGCACCACCGGCGGCACGGTCTCCTTCAATGGCATTCAGGTCGCCATCAGCGGCACGCCGGCGGCGGGAGATTCGTTCACGGTGGCGTCGGCGGGTACATCGAGCGTCTTCGCCACGATGCAGAGCCTGGTCAATACCCTGAACTCGACGGACCTGAACTCCGGCCAGATGGCCACCCAGATCTCGCAGAGCATCGAGCAGCTGAGCTCGGCGGTCAATAACCTCAACGACGTGCAGGCCTCGGTCGGAGCCCGCATCAATGCCGTGACGGCCGCGCAATCGAGCGAGTCGAGCCAGCAGACCGACTACCAGACCGAGATCTCGAGCCTCTCGGACACCGATTATGCGGCCGCGACGTCGCAGCTCAGCACGGAAGAGGTCGCCCTGCAGGCGGCGGAAGACTCCTACGCCTCGCTGGCCAAGCTTTCCCTGTTCAATTACATCTCGGGCTGACGCGGAGCAGGATTGTGACGCGGCGCGCACTTTATCCATCTCGCTCCTGGAGCGTTCAAGTTCCGCCCCGGCGCACCGATAAGGGGTCTGACCGGAAGCACCCCTGTGGCCGCTCCCGGGGGCAGCGCGACGGACGGGTGTCCGGCGCCTGAGAGAAACTTTCAGGAGTCTCATACCATGTCATCCGGACTCGTCCTAAACACGAACATTGACTCACTCATTGCGCAGAACGCGCTGACCGGGTCGAGCAACCAGCTGCAGACCTCGTTGCAGCAGCTCTCGACGGGCCTGCGCATCAACACTGCGGCCGACGACGCCGCGGGCTACGCGATCGTGCAGGGCATGACCTCGCAGATCGACGGCCTCAACCAGGCGTCGCAGAACGCGAACGACGGCGTGTCGCTCGCCCAGACCGCCTCGGGCGCGCTGCAGGAAGTCACCAACGACCTTCAGTCGATGCGCGACCTCGCTGTGGAGTCGCTCAACGCGTCGAACAGCTCTCAGGACCGCACGGACCTGAACGCGCAGTTCCAGCAGTTGATGGCTGACATCAACAGCGTGTCTTCCCAGACCCAGTTCAACGGCGTCAACCTGCTCGACGGCACCTTCCAGGGCGCCACCTTCCAGGTCGGTGCGAACGCGGGCCAGTCGATCACCGTCGGCGCGATTGCCAGCGCCAGCGCCAGCGCGATCGGCAACTACTACGTCGGTGCGAGCAGCGGCACCGCCGGCGATTACTCCTCGGCCACCCTGGCGGGCACAGGCGGCCTCGACAGCGCCGCCAGCACGTCCACGATCGACGGCGCCTCCGTCACGCTGTCCGTATCGGTGGATGGCACCTCGTACACGACCAACGCCATTGCCCTCTCGGGCAACGAGACCACGGACCTCGCGAGCGAGGCCGCGGCGATCAACGAGGCGGTCAGCCCGGTCGGAGGCCTCGTCGCCACCGTCAACGGCAACGAGATCCAGATGAGCAGCACGTCCGCGCACACCGTGGACTTCTCCATCAGCAGCGTCACGAATGCCGCCGGCGCCACCGTTGCGACCGGGGCGAGCGCCCTCGCGGCTCTCGGCCTCGACAGCACCGACACGATCAGCACCAGTGGGACTGCCCAGTACGTGACGGACCTGAGCGTGAACAGCGTCGACGGCTCGAACCTGGCGCTGATCTCGATCGACCAGGCCCTGCAGCAGCTCGCCACCAGCAGCGCCGACCTCGGCGCGTACCAGAACCGCTTCCAGGCGGCCATCACGGGCTTGAGCACGGACTCGACCAACCTGAGCTCCGCGCAGAGCTCGATCGAGGACACGGACTACGCCTCGGCGACCTCGAACCTGTCGAAGGCGCAGATCCTGCAGCAGGCGGGCACGGCGATGGTGGCGCAGGCCAATACCATCCCGCAGAACATCCTCACGCTGCTGCAGAAGCTGTCTTAAGGGAAAGCCGCTGAGCACAGGAGACTTCAGCCAATAGCGATCCGAGGGTGGGCGCCGCAAGGCCCCACCCTCGCTTTGCTTGCGCGCGAAAGAGCGAGCCATGACCACCACTTCCAGCGTCTCCAGCAGTCAGCCGATCGTCTCCGTGGCCAGCAGCAGCAGCGCCGGCGCGGCGGGCGGCTCGGTCATCGATGTCAGCTCGCTCGTCTCGCAGCTCGTCGCGGCCACACAGGATCCGCAGGAAACCATCATCTCCAACCAGACCGAGTCGGTCACGTCGGAGATCTCCGCGGTGGGCACGCTGCAGAGCGCGCTCTCCACGTTCCAGTCCTCGCTCAGCTCCCTCGATACCCCGCAGGCGTTCGGCACGGAAAGCGCCACCAGCAGCGATACGACGGCATTCACCGCGACCGCGGGATCGGACGCGGCGCTCGGCAGCTATGCGGTCACGGTCACCCAGCTCGCCCAGGCCCAACAGCTCGTCTCCAGTGCGTTCTCCGGCGGCAGCTCCGCCACCGTGGGCACGGGCACACTGCAGCTCTCGCTCGGGGGAACGAGCTTCACGGTCGCGATCGACAGCAGCGACGACACCGTCGCCGGGATCGCCGCGGCCATCAATTCGGCGACCGGCAACCCGGGGATCGAAGCCAGCGTGGTGACGGGCACGGACGGCGCCCACCTGGTGCTGACCTCGACTTTGACGGGCGCGTCGAACACCATTCAGGTCGCCGAGACCGATGGCGGCGACGGGCTCTCGGCCCTCACCTACAGCAGCAGCGACCCGACCACCAACTACACCGAGGCGCCGGGCAGCACCCCGCAGGATGCCGAGTTCAGCATCGCGGGCGTATCCTACACCAGCGCCAGCAACACCGTGACGGACGCTCTGAGCGGCGTCACCCTCAATCTCCTCGCCCCGACGACGAGCTCGGCCACGCTGACGGTGGCGACCAATACTGCGACCATCGAAAGCAACATCGAGGCGTTCGTTTCGGCCTATAACACGCTGCAGAGCTCGCTCTCCTCGCTCGGCAGCTACGACTCGAGCACGGACACTGCCGGCGCGATGCTGGGCAACCCCCTGCTCCTCGGCATCCAGAACGAGATCAGCTCGGCCCTGTACAGCGTGGTCGACACCGGGTCTTCGACCTATAACTCCCTGGCGAGCATCGGCATCACGACCAACAGCGACGGCTCGCTCAGCGTGAACGATTCGACTCTCTCCGCGGCGCTCTCCTCCGACTACAGCGCCGTCAGCCAGCTCTTCAGCAGCACGAGCGGCGTCGCGGCGTCCCTCAACACCCAGATCACCGCCGACCTCGCTTCCGGCGGTCCCATATCGACGACCAGCCAGACGCTCGTGCAGCAGGAGGACGCGCTCACCCAGCAGAGCAACCAGCTGCAGGAGCAGATGAGCCAGCTGTCGGCCAGCCTGACGGAGCAGTACTCGTCTCTCAATACGCTGCTGTCGTCGCTGCAGACGACCTCGTCATACCTGACGCAGGCCTTTGCGACCCTGCCGCAGGTCCAGGGAACCTCGAACGCCTGAGCCGCGCGCTCAAGTTCGGGTCGGGCGCGCCGCTATCTTCGATATCGGCAATCGATGGAAAACGCGCTCGTGAACCCCTATTCCCCGCAGTCGAAGATCGCCGCCTACCGCAGCGTCAGCGCGCATGGCGCGGTGGCCGATACGCACCCCCATGCGTTGGTCCTGACGCTGCTCGACGCGGCGCTGGAAAGAATGAATGCGGCGCGCGCCTGCATCGAGAAAGGCGAGACCCGCCGCAAGGCCGGACTGCTGCACAGCGCCGTGATCCTGGTCGCCGAGCTGCGCGGCAGCCTGAACATGGAGAAGGGTGGCCCGCTGGCCGTCAACCTGAGCCAGCTGTACGACTACATGAGCCGCCGGCTGATCCACGCCAATCTCAACAACGACTCCGCCGCGGTAACCGAGGTGCTGAGCCTGCTGAGCGAGATCCGCGGCGCCTGGGCCGCGATCGGCCCGGCCGTGCGCCAATCGGCGCCGCAGGCGGCCTCGGCCGCCTGACACCCCCGGTTTCCGGGCGGCGACCGCCCGGAAATGGGACATAATTCGTGGCGGCTGCCTCAGGCCCCGTCTAGGGTCGCGCCATGAGCACCGGCCAGCGCAACGCCCAGCGGCAATCCTCCCGGACCATCGCCGGGGGTGCGCCAGCCTCCGACCCGCTGCGCCAGGCCTATGCGCTGTATGGGCACCGCCAATGGAGCGCGGCCGAGCCCCTTTGCCGCTCGATCCTCGCTCGCGACCCCGACCATCCCGGCGCCCTGACTCTGCTCGGCGTCATGACGGCGCAAACCGGCCGCGCCAGCGAGGCCGTGGAGCTCTTCGGGCGCGCCGTTGCGCGCACGCCGCACGACGCCGAAGCGCACAACAACCTCGGCAACGCCCTGCGCGATCTCGGCCGCGCGCACGATGCCCTGCCGTGCTATGACCGGGCCATCGCCCTCCATCCGGGTTATGCGGAAGCACACTACAACCGCGGGCTGACGCTGCACGGTCTGCGGGAATACGACCAGGCGGTCGCGAGCTATGACCGGGCCATCGCGCTCCGGTCCGATTACGCCGCGGCCTGGAACAACCGCGGTACGTCGCTACGCGACATGGAGCGCCTCGAGGAGGCGCTCGCGAGCTACGAGCGCGCGATCGGGGCGCGAGCCGACTATGCCGCGGCCCACAGTAATCGCGGCACCGCCCTGCATCGTCTGGAGCGCTACGAGGAGGCGCTCGCGAGCCTCGAGCGGGCGCTCGACCTCGATCCGCGGTATGCCGAGGCACACGCCAACCGCGGCGCCGTCCTGAACGCCCTGCGGCGCTTCGACGAGGCGCTCGCGAGTGACGACCGTGCAATTGCCGTGATGCCGGATCACGCCGGCGCTCACAACAACCGCGGTGCCACGCTGCACCAGCTCGAGCGTTACGAGGAGGCGCTGGCGAGCTTCGCGCGCGCGATCGCCATCGAGCCGGACAGCGCCCGGGCGCATGCCAACCGCGGCACCACCCTGAGCGCGCTGCGGCGCTGGGAGGAAGCGGTCGCGAGCTTCGAGCGGGCCGTCGCCATCGAGGCCGAGCGCGCGGACACGCACTTCGAGCTGGGCTCGACCCTGCTGCAGTTGAAGCGGTTTGCGGGCGCTCTGGCGAGTCTCGACCGCGCGCTCGAGCTCGGTCGGCAGGATGCCGCGCTCCATTGCAGCCGCGCCGATGCCCTGGAGGCGCTCGGCCGCTGCGAGGAAGCGATCGCGAGCCGCGAGCGGTCGCTGGAGATGGCATCGACGCGCAGCTTCCTGCGCGGCGAATGCTGCCACGCGCGCATGAAGGCCTGCGACTGGCGCGGTTTCGCGGCCCGCGTCGCCACGATCGCCGCGGCCATCGAGCAGGACGAGCCGGTGATCATGCCGTTCTCGCTGCTCTCGCTCCTCGACTCACCCGCGTTGCAACGTCGGGCAACCGAGCTCTGGGCGCGCGAGAAGCTGGCGCTGAAAGCCACGCTGCCGCCCCTGCTGCGCCATCCGCGCCACGACCGGATTCGCCTCGGCTACTTCTCGGCCGATCTGCGCAATCACGCGGTCGCGATCCTCACCGCCGGCCTGTTCGAGTCCCACGATCGCTCCCGCTTCGAGGTCACCGCCTTCTCCCTGGGGCCCGATAGGCGCGACGAGATGCGCACGCGGGTCGAGGCCGCTTTCGACCGCTTCCTGCCGGTCGACGGACTGACCGACCGGGAGATCGCCGCGCTGGCCCGCGAGCATGAGATCGACATCGCCATCGATCTGGGCGGTTATACCCGCGACAGCCGCGCCTGCATCTTTGCGCTGCGGGCGGCGCCCATCCAAGTCGGCTACCTGGGGTACCTGGGCACGATGGGAGGGGACTTCATCGACTACCTGATCGCCGATCCGGTGCTGGTGCCGCCTGAGAGCCGCCAACACTACAGCGAGCAGATCGCCTACCTGCCGAGCTACCAGATCAACGACTCCAAGCGGCCCGCGCCGGGAGCGGCCCTCACCCGCGCGCAGCTCGGCCTGCCGCCCACGGGCTTCGTCTTCTGCAGCTTCAACGCCAGCTACAAGATCACCCCGGAGACCTTCGACAGCTGGATGCGCATCCTCACCG
>JASHVV010000169.1 GCA_030044385.1 Gammaproteobacteria bacterium | reverse complement strand
TCGCTTGCTTGTGTGGAGGAGTGTCGTTCTTATTTTCCGAGGACACGGTACTGAAGTGCGCCGTCCCGGCGCTGGATCCCGCCCGTGCTTTCTTCGAATTCGCTAGCTGCTTCCTTCCGGGCCGCCTGTCGGCCCTCGATGATGGAGTACAAGCAATGGCCGTGCCAGGGTGCGCCCGATGCGCCGCGAGTTGACATGTTGCATCTGAGACGCGGTTCAATTGTGACGCAGTGCGCGTTGTGAGAAGTTATCGGCCCTCCGGAAGGGGCGTCTGCGCACCCCGAT
Source organism: Gammaproteobacteria bacterium (assembly GCA_030044385.1). Lineage (GTDB taxonomy): Bacteria > Pseudomonadota > Gammaproteobacteria > Steroidobacterales > Steroidobacteraceae > 13-2-20CM-66-19. The sequence goes on along the minus strand of JASHVV010000169.1, from coordinate 4,732 downwards.
GGCCGCTCTTCAGGGCGCGCCCGCGGGTCGGATGTCAAATTCCTCGACACTTTGGCGGCCGTGGCGGCAGCTCCATCCGGACAGTATATTTGTAAGTTATTGAATTTTATAGAGAAGCTTAGGCGGGATGGGGTGTAAATGAATTCGACACGGGGGGCGGCCGCCCGCATGCGTTGGCTATGGGCCGTCCTATTGATTCCGCTGCTCAGCGCGCGTGCGCCGGCGGCCGATTCGGCACTGCCCTATCCACCGCAGCTGCAACGGGATGTCAATTTCTGGGTGCGGGTATACACCCGCATCGACACCAACTCCGGCTACCTGCACGACCAATACGATCTCGGCGTCGTCTACGACACGCTGCACTTCGCGCCGGACAGCTCGCGGCGCGCGCGCCAGCGCCTCGTGAACAGCGAGCGCGATCATTACGCCGCGGAGCTCCGCCGGATCGCCGCGGCAACCGGGCCGCTCTCGGCGGAGGACCAGCGTATCGAGGCGCTCTGGGGCGCGAAGGCCACCCCCGAGCGGCTGCTCGAGGCGGCCGATGACATCCGCTTCCAGCTGGGCCAGGCGAACCGCTTCAGGGACGGACTCATCCGCTCCGGCGCCTGGCAGCAGGCGATCGCCCGGGCCCTGCACGAGGAGGGACTGCCGCCGCAGCTCGCCGCCCTGCCGCTCGTGGAGTCTTCCTACAACCCGCGCGCTTACTCGAAGGTCGGTGCCGCGGGCCTCTGGCAGTTCATGCCCTCGACGGGCCGGCGCTTCATGCGGATCGACCGCGCCGTCGACGATCGCATGGACCCGTTCCGCGCCACCGAGGCGGCGGCACAGCTTCTCGCCTACAACTATCGGATTCTCGGCACGTGGCCGTTGGCGCTCACTGCCTACAACCACGGTGTGGCGGGCGTGCGCCGCGCGGTGGAGATCATGGGCACGACGAACATCGTCACGATCGTACGCGAGTATCACACCCGTACGTTCGGATTCGCCTCGCGCAATTTCTATGTCTCCTTCCTGGCGGCGCTGGAGATCGATCGTGATCCGCAGAAGTATTTCGGCACCATCGTACGGATGAAGGAGGAGCACTACACGGAAGTGCGGATGCCGGAGTACGCCGATATCGGGCCGCTCGAGCACACGCTGGCCGTCGACCCCGAGACGCTGCGGGACCTGAATCCGGCTCTGCGGCCGGCTGTCTGGCGCGGCAGGCTCGCGGTGCCGCGGGGGTACGAGCTGCGACTGCCGGCCGACGGGCCGGTGCTGACTTCGGCGATGCTCGCCCGGAGATTGGGTCCGCAGGTGCTGCTGGCGAGAGCCGCGGAGCCTCGCAGGGAGAGGGCCGAGAGCCCGCGCCTCGTCGCGGCGGTCATGAGGCCGGCTGGTGCGGGCAGCGCGGCGCCGGCCGTTGCCTCGGCAGCGCCGGCCTACTACTCGCGTGTGGCGTTCGCCGCGTCGTCAGCGGCGTCGGCGTCGTCGCAGGCAGCGTCAGCAGCTTTGCAGGCATCGGCACCGGCGTTGCAAGCATCGATGCCGGCATCGACGCCGCCAGCCGAGAGCGCTTCCGAAGGTGACTCCCTGCCGGAGACCGCCTCCGGCTTCGGATTGACGAGCCAGGGCCAGCTCGACGGCGGCAGCGCGCCCGATTCCCTGCTCATGAGCTGGCACGGCGGCAGCGCGGGCGCCGCGGAATCGGAAGATGACTCAGGGAGCGGCGATGCGGAGAGCGCGCAACCCGTTTCCGCCGCCCAGGCGGATGAGTTGAGCCCGGGCGTCGGTCCCGCCGGCGGCACCAGCCAGAACGCCGATCCAACCGACTACTCGGTCGCACGGAACGGCACCATCGTGGTCGCCTCCGCGGAGACGCTCGGCCATTACGCGGAATGGCTGGGCGTCAGCGCCTGGGATCTGCGGCGGATGAATCACATGAGCTTCCGCCGGCCGGTGAGAGTCGGGCAGCGCATCCGGCTCGACTTCCGGCGGGTGCCGCAGGAGGAATTCGAAGCGCGGCGGCGTGACTACCACCAGGCGCTGGAGGCGAGCTACTTCGCGGCGCATCGCATCGACGGAACGGAGCAGTACGTCGCACAGCGCGGCGATTCGTTGTGGACTTTGACACAGCACTTCTCGCAGGTGCCGCTGTGGCTGCTGCGCGAGTACAACCCGGATACCGATTTCGCGGATCTGCTTCCCGGCACGCAGGTCGTCGTGCCGCGCATCGAGGACGTGTCTGCGGCCGGCGACTGACGTGTCGCAGCGCACTCACCGTCAAGCTCTTGCGATGCCGCTGTGACGAAGTTACGGCGCCCGCTCTGCCGTGAGCGCCTATAATCCAGCCATGTTCCGCTCGAGAGCGATCCTCACCGCCATCGTGCTCGGCTGCGCAATGAGCGTGGCGAGCGCCAACAGTCCGATCGCGCCGAACGTTCCGGTGTCCGTGAACACGCCTCCGGCGGTGATTCCCGGCGCGCGGCCCGTTCCGGCGCCGCGCGTCACGCTGGTGCCTGCGACCAGCCTGCCCTACGTCGATCACGTCGTGGTGAGAAAGGCCGATCGCCGCATGTATCTGATGGACGGCGACACGATCGTGCGCTCGTACAAGATTGCCCTCGGCCTCAATCCCGTCGGGCCGAAGGAGCGCGACGGCGACTTCCGCACGCCGGAGGGCTGGTACACCCTGGCGCGCCGCAATCCGCGCAGCGAGTTCTTCCTCTCCATCCAGATTTCCTATCCCAATGCCTCGGATCTGCGCCGCGCGCGCCTGCATGGCTGGCAGCCCGGCGGCTCGATCATGATCCACGGCCTGCCGAATCGCCTGAAGAGCTCGCCGTGGTACTACCGCCACAATGACTGGACGGATGGCTGCATCGCGGTCTCCGATGCCGACATGGTGGAGATCTGGTTGCTGACCCGCGACGGCATGCCGATCGATATCCTGCCGTAGCATGGACAGCAGCGTCGTCGTACCGGAGTTCATCGACGCGCGGGTCGGCCCGCGCGGCAGTCTCGAGAACCTGTCGCAGGCGGAGATCGAGAAGCTCCTCGACTCCGGCCAGGGAGGGCTCTACGCGCTGTTCCGCAAGTGCGCGCTCGCGGTGCTCAACAGCGGCGCCAATACCGACGATGCCAAGGAGATCTTCGACCGCTATCGCGACTTCGATATCCGCATCGTGCGCCAGGCCTGGGGCATCAAGCTCGAGGTCCACAACGCTCCGGGATCGGCCTTCGTCGACGGCCAGATGATCCGCGGTATCAAGGAGCATCTCTTCGCCGTGCTGCGCGACGTGGTCTTCATCGCCAACGAGATCGTGGCGAGCGGCCGCTTCGACGTCGGCAACTCCGCGGACGTGACCAACGCGGTGTTCCACGTGCTGCGCAACTCGCGCCTGCTCGACTACAAGGCGCGGCCCAATCTGGTCGTCTGCTGGGGCGGGCACTCGATCGGCAACGAAGAGTACAAGTACAGCAAGCGGGTCGGCTATGAGATGGGGCTGCGCGGCCTGGATGTGTGCACGGGCTGCGGCCCGGGCGCCATGAAGGGGCCGATGAAGGGCGCGACCATCGGTCATGCCAAGCAGCGCATCGAGCACGGCCGCTACATCGGCATCACCGAGCCCGGCATCATCGCGGCCGAGCCGCCGAATCCGATCGTCAACCAGCTGGTCATCATGCCGGACATCGAGAAGCGCCTGGAGGCCTTCGTGCGCTTCGCCCACGGCATCGTGGTGTTCCCGGGCGGCGCCGGCACCGCCGAGGAGATCCTGTATCTCATGGGGATTCTGCTCGACCCCGCGAACCAGGATCAGCCGCTGCCGGTCGTCCTGACCGGCCCGCGCGAGAGCGCCGCGTACTTCGAGCACATCAGCCGCTTCATCGCCGCCACGCTCGGCGAGCCGGCGGCCGCGCGCCTCACCGTCATCATCGACGATCCGGCCGAGGTCGGCCGCCGCATGGTGCGCGGCATCGAGGCCGTGCGCGAGTTTCGCAAGCAGCGCAGCGATTCCTACAACTTCAACTGGCTGCTGTCGATCAGGCCGGAATTCCAGCGGCCGTTCGAGGTCACGCACGAGTCGATGCGCGCGCTCGAGCTGCACCGCAGCCAGCCCGTGCATCAGCTCGCCGCCAACCTGCGCCGCGCGTTCTCCGGCATCGTCACCGGCAACGTCAAGGAGAACGGCATCCAGGCGATCGAGCGCCGCGGGCCCTACGAGCTCGCCGGCGACCGCGGAATCATGCAGCTGCTCGATGAGCTGCTGGCCGCCTTCGTCGCGCAGCGGCGCATGAAATTGCCCGGCGCCGCGTACCGCCCGGTCTACCGTCTGGTCGCCTGAGCCCGCGGGTCAACGCGTTGTTGGACATAACGCGGCCGCACTGTAAAACTGTAGGCAACGGGCGACATGCTTGTGAACCAGTTCCTGCGGGTTCGGGCGGAAAGGCTTAAGGTGCCTTCCATGAGCGCAACCGACAGGGGGCGAGGCAACTTGCCCGGCAAGCAGACGCCTTCCGGCGAAGCGCCGGCCGCGAATCCGGCCGAGGCCTACCCGGACTGGCTCGACCGCATGCAGCGCGCGCGCGCCCGGCACGCCGCCATCACGCGCAATCTCAACACCTGGTCCAACTACAAGAGCTGGGCGGACCGCATGCGCGAGTCCTGGGAAGACGAAGAGCGCCAGCCGGAACCCGAGCCGCGCGGCACCGGCGCCAACAAATCCCCCAGCCGCTAGCCCATCGATTCCGG
>JASHVV010000168.1 GCA_030044385.1 Gammaproteobacteria bacterium | reverse complement strand
AGAAGCTGCCTGCGCGCATCGCTGGACAATTCTGGGCCGCTTGCGGGCATCGTCAGGTGCGCTCCGCCGGGTCGAAGATGCGCCGGTGTTCCAGGATGGCGTATCGGTCGGTCATGCCTGCGATGTAGTCTGCCACGGCGCGGGCGCGGCCGGCGGCTCCCTGCGCGGCCTCGCCGCGGGCGGCCGCTTCGCGATGCTCGGGAGGCATGAGGTGGATGTCCGCGAAGAACGCCTCGAAGAGCTCCTTCAGTACCCGGCGGGCTTTGGCGGTCATGCGCAGCACTTTGTAGTGGCGGTAGAGCCGCTCGCGCAGGAACTGCATCAGCTCGGCATGCTCTTCCCGGGCCTCGTCGCTCAGGGCGATGAGGGGCCTGGGCTGGCCGCGAACTTCGTCGATGGACGCCGGCCGGGCCGCTTCGAGCAGCGCCTGGCTGGTGCGGATCAGGTCGACGACGATGTGGTTGATCATCCGGCGGATGACCTCGTGGATCAGCCGCCGCTCGCCGAGCTCGGGATAGGCCGTGGCCACGGCCTCGAGCTGGCGGCGGAACAGCCGGGTTGCGCGCAGCTCTTCGATGCCGACGAGCTGCGCCCGGATGCCGTCGTCGACGTCGTGATTGTTGTAGGCGATCTCGTCGGCCAGATTGGCGATCTGCGCCTCGAGGCCGGGCTGGGTACGGTTCAGGAAACGCTCGCCCAGCTCGCCCAGTTCCCGCGCCGCCCGCGCGGAGCAGTGCTTGAGGATGCCCTCGCGGCACTCGAACGTCAGGTTGAGCCCGGGGAATTCCGCATAGCGCTCCTCCAGCTCGTCCACCACACGCAGAGACTGCAGGTTGTGCTCGAACCCGCCGTAGGGCCGCATGCACTCGTTGAGGGCGTCCTGGCCGGCGTGGCCGAAGGGCGTGTGGCCCAGGTCATGCGCCAGGCAGATGGCCTCGGTCAGCGCCTCGTTGAGGCCCAGCGCCCGCGCCACCGAGCGCGCGATCTGCGCCACCTCGATGGAGTGGGTGACCCGCGTCCGATAGAGGTCGCCCTCGTGGTTCACGAACACCTGGGTCTTGTAGACCAGGCGGCGGAAGGCGTTGGAGTGGATGATGCGGTCGCGGTCCCGCTGGTACTCGGTGCGGAACTCGGGTTTCGGCTCCGGATAGCGCCGCCCGCGCGAGCGCTCGTCGCTCGCGGCGTAGGGCGCCAGGATCTCTCCGAAGGTCGGCTCGCTCAAGGGTCACCCGAGATGCGCAGCCAGAGTCCGGCTCAGGGCCGGCTCGGCATAGTCCGCGGTCACGAAGGCGCTGCCGATCCCGCGCAGCAGCACCAGGCGGATCCTGCCCTCCTGAACCTTCTTGTCGATCCGCATGAGATCCAGGGCGACATCCGGCCTCACGTTGGCAACGTGCGTGGGCAGACCGGTGCGGTCGACCAAGCGCCTCACGCGTTCCAGCTCCTCCGCGGCGATCAACCCTGACTCGTGCGACATGCGGGCCGCCATCACCAACCCCGCCCCGATAGCTTCCCCATGGAGCCACGCCGTGTATCCCGTGGCCGATTCCACCGCATGGCCGAAAGTATGCCCGAGATTGAGCAGCGCCCGATCGCCCTGCTCCCGCTCGTCGCGTCCCACGATCTGCGCCTTGATCTCGCACGACCGGCGGACCACGTGCGCCAGCGCCGCCGCATCGCCCGCCAGCAGCGCCTCGATATGCGTCTCCAGCCAGGCGAAGAAGGCGGCATCGCAGATCAGCCCGTATTTGATGACTTCCGCCAGTCCGGCCCGCAGCTCGCGCGGCGGCAGGGTCGCCAGCGTGCGGGTATCCGCCACGACCGCGACCGGCTGGTGGAAGGCGCCGATCAGGTTCTTGCCGCCGGGGTGATTGACACCGGTCTTGCCGCCCACCGACGAATCCACCTGAGCGAGCAGAGTCGTGGGGACCTGCGCGAACGCGACACCCCGCTGGTAGGTCGCCGCTGCGAACCCGGCCATGTCGCCCACCACCCCGCCGCCCAGCGCCACCACCGCGCAATCGCGCCCGAAGCGGTTCGCCACCAGCACATCCAGAATGCGTGCGACGTTGGTCAGCGTCTTGTGAGACTCGCCGTCCGGCAGGACGGTGGCGACCACCCGTCGAGGCCGCAGGCTGGCTTCCAGGCTGCTGAGATAAAGCGGCGCCACGACGGCATTGCTCACCACCAGAAGGTCGCGAGCCCGCAGATGCTGCTCGAAGAGTGCGCGCTCGCCGAGCAGCCCCTGGCCGATGAGGATCGGGTAGCCGCGATTGCCGAGCTCGACGCGAAGGGTCTCCATGGGTCTGTGAATTTAGCGAATCGCCAGCATGATGTCGTCCGCGACGGCCTTGACCCGCCGTCCGTCGGTCCTCACGGTGAGGTCAGCGATCGAGCGGTAGAGCGGGTCGCGCACGGCCATCAGCTCCCTCAGGCGCACCGCCGGATCCACATTGGTGAGGAGCGGGCGGCTGCGCCCGTGCTTCACCCGCTCCGTCTGCTGCTCGACGGAGGTCTCGAGGTAGACCACGAAGCCCCGCTCGGTGATCAGGCGCCGGTTCTCCGGCAGCAGGATCGCGCCGCCGCCGGTCGCCAGAACGATCCCCTCGAGGACGACCAGGGCCTCGATCGCCTCCCGCTCCCGCTCGCGAAAGCCCGGCTCGCCCTCTCTCTCGAAGATATAGGGGATGTCCACGCCCGTTCGCCGCACGATCTCCGTGTCGCTGTCGTAGAAGGGCGCGCTGAGATGCCGGGAGAGGCTGCGGCCGACCGCAGTCTTGCCGGAGCCCATCGGGCCGACGAGGATGATATTGGAAGCGCCGCGCATAGGGGGTGGGGAGCATATCAAGCCCGAGGTGCCCAAACGACACGGCCGCCAGAAGGCGGCCGTGTCCCCACTGGTCTGCTGTCGAACGGCGTCTCAGTAGACGTTGACGCCCTGCCGCACGATCTTCGGGGTCACGAAGATCAGCAGCTCGTCCTTGTCGTTGGTCCGGTCGGTATTCTTGAACAGATTGCCGAGCAGCGGGATGTCGCCCAGCCAGGGCACCTTGTTCACGACGTTGCTGTCCTGTGTCGTCAGGATCCCGCCGAGCACCACGGTCTGCCCATCGTTGACCAGCACCTGCGTAGTCACCTCGCGCGTGTCGATCGCGGGTACGTCGACGCCGCCGGACTCCACGACCACCTGCCCGACCTCGTCGTCACGCACGTCGAGGTCGAGAATGATGCGATTGTCGGGCGTGATCTGCGGGGTCACCTTCAACTCCAGGACCGCGTCCTTGAACGAGATCGAAGTGGCGCCGCTCGAGGCCGACTGCTGATACGGGATCTCCACGCCCTGCATGATCGTCGCCTCTTTCTGGTTGGCGGTGATCACGCGCGGGGAGGAGATGTCCTTGGCCTCGGTCTCGGCCTCCAGGGCCGACAGCTCCAGATCGATCAGGTGAGTGCCGCTCAGGATGCCGACCGCGATCGATCCCGCCGGATTCGCTACCGGTAGATTGACGTCGTAGCGCTCGGGGGCTCCGGTGGTCCCCGTCGGAATCGTGACCGGGAAGGGTGACGTGCCGCCATCGGCTTGAATGCTGCTCAGCGCGGAGCTGACGATGCTGTCCTCCGCCTGGGACGTTCCCGTGGTCGTCACGAGTCCGTTGCCGCCATTCGACTGCACGTCGGTGAGGCCGAGCTGCGATCCGAACTGGCGATTGAAGTCGTCGTTGACCAGCACGATCCGCGCCTCGATCTCGACCTGCCGCACCGGGACGTCCAGCCGGGCCACCAGGCGGTTGATCTGCTCCAGTCTGTCCGGCGTGTCCTGCAGCAGCAGGGTGTTGGTACGGGGATCGACCGCCACGTCGCCGCGGGTGGACAGGAGCGAGCTGCTCTGCGACTTGATGAGCGTGGCGAGGTCCGACGCCTTGGCGTAGTTGATCTGCAGGTACTCCGAGCGCAGCGGCTCGAGCTGCTGCACGGCGTGCTCCGCTGCGTACTCCGCCTTCTGGCGCGCCGCGAGCTCGGGCTGCGGCGCCACGAGGATCACGTTGCCTTCCCGGACCTGGCCGAGCCCTTTGTCCTGCAGGATGACATGCAGCGCCTGATCCCACGGCACGTTCTGCAGGCGCAGCGTGACGCTGCCGTTGACGGAGTCGCTGACGACCATGTTCTGACCGCTGGCGTCAGCCAGCAACTGCAGAACCGCGCGCAATTTGATGTCCTGGAAGTTCAGCGTCAGCCGCTCGCCAGTGTACTTCGGCTTCAGCGTCTCTTCCTGACCCTTCTTCAGCGGCTGCAGCTCGACGACGTATTCGTCGTCTGACTGGTACGCCAGCTGGTCGTATTCGCCGGTGGCATCGATCGCGATCCGCGAGCCGTGACTGGTGTTGGTCACGTCGAAATCGGTGACCGGCGTGCCGAAATCGGTCGCGTCGTAGCGCCGGGCCAGGTCCGAGGGCACCGCCGCGTTGGCGAAGTCGACCACGATCTGATTGCCGACCTGCTGCAGGTTGACCGGGATATGCGGATCGGAGAGGTGCACGACCACCCGCCCGGAGCCGTCTGACCCGCGACGGAAGTCGATGCTGCGGATTTGCCACGGCTGGGCGTACCCGCCAGCCGCCGGTGCCGCCGTGGACTCATCTGCGGACGCCTGCGTGGAGGAGTCGCCCTGGTCGCTCGGCGCAGGCGCGGCGCTGCTCGTCGCGCTACTGGCAGCGCCCAGCGTGACCAGAATCTCGTCGCCCTGCCGCTCGATGTCGTAAGGCATCATCTTGTCGAGGCTCAGCACCAGCCGCGAGCGGTGCTTGCCCTCGGCGGCGAGGATGTTGGCGAGGCCGCCCGACTGCACGTCGATGCGGCGCGAAGGCAACGCGAGAGTCGTATCGGGGAGGTCGATCGCGATGCGCGCCGGATTGTCGATGGTGAAGGACAGCGGCTGCGGCGCCGGCCCCGAGAGGTGCAGCGTGAGCCTCATCTGCTCGTTCGGGAGCGGCTGCACGTCGATCGACTGCAGCGCGGTGCCGTCCGCGGCATACGCGGGCCGGCTCGGCAGCGTCGCGAACGCGGCGAGTACCGCAAGCCAGGCGGCGGCGCTCAGGATCCGATACATCGGGGAAAGGGATTTCATTGTTCGAGACTCCCTACTGGCTCAGGCCCAGGGCCGCCGGCCGTTTCATATAGCCACCGAGGCCGTCGGGGACGATCTCGGTGAGTTCGATGCTGGAGGGCGTGATGGCCGTGATGCGGCCGTCGTTCTCACCCATGTAGTTGCCGACGGTGACGCGGTGGACGATGCCGTCCTTGGTCTGCACCAGGCCGTACGTCGTGCCCCCGATCTTGAGGGTACCTACCATCGATAGCGTATCGAGCGAGAACTGCTCCAGGAACTCGCGCGGACGCTTGGAGTTCGGCCGCACGGAGTTGAACCCGCCCGGCTGACTCGGCACGAAGGGCGAGCGCAGGCTCTGGTCGCTGTAAATGTAGGTCTCGTAAGGCTTCACTTCCGGCAACGGCTCGACACGGCCGCCGGGCTGCTGCAGCGTCTGCCGGATGAACTGCTGCAGGTCGCCGTCGGCGCTGGTGCAGCCGGCGAGAGCCATGACGGCGGCGCAGGCGAGGACGCCGGCGCGAACGAGTCTGTGCTGTGTCATATGAGTGACCACCCGTTGCGCCCTCAGCGTCGGCCCGGCGGATGGGCGAACTTGCCCTTGGTCTTCTGCTGCTCGGCGGCCAGCTCATCCGCATCGAGATAACGATAGGTCTTGGCGGTGACGGTCAGGGTCAGGTCATCGTAACCGCCCTTGTCGCTGGCCGGCTTGATCTGGATGTCGTGCAGCGTCACGATCCGCGGCAAGCTCGCAATGCCGCTGACGAATTGCCCGAACTGGTGGTAGCTGCCGGTGAGCTCCATCTTGATGGGCAGCTCCGCGTAGAAGTCCTTGTCCTGCTCGGCCTCGGGCTGGAAGAGCTTCTGCTGCAGGCCGGCGGCGAGCGCCGTCTGCGAGATGTCGACCAGGAGGTTCGGCACCTCCGTCCTGCCCGGAAGCTGGCGCAGCAGCGCGCCGAAGGAGCGCTGCAGATCCTTCAACTGCTGCTTGTAGATGTTGAGGTTGGCCGCCTGCGCGTGCTTCTGCTGGAACTCCTGCCGCAGCGTCCTCTCCTGGGCCTCCTTCGCCTGCAGCTCCGGCCGCACGCTGCTCCAGACGAAGAGATAGATCAGGAGCAGGCTCAGGACGAGGAAGGTCGCGCACACCGCGCCCACCAGCGCCGGCAGCGGCCAGCGCCCGGGATCGCGGGGATCGAGGTCGCGCAGCTCCTCGAGAAAGCTCAGGTTCATTTACGGTTCCCCCGCGCTCGCCATGACGCGTCCCGGGCCCGGCTGCGGCCCGTCAGCATCGCCATCGGCATCGGCTGACGTCTCCGTGGCATCCAGCGTGAAGCTCGAGCCGAACGCCCCGGGCTTGGACTCGATGACCTCCAGGGACGGGTTCTTCATCCACTGCGACGAATCGATGTTGCGCATGAAAGCCGACACGCGCGTGCTCGACTGCGCGACGCCGGTGAACTTGAGGTGGTCGCCCGCCTGCGTGACGCTCGTGAGATACACGCCGTCAGGCACGGTCTTCACGATCTGGTCGAAGACGTGCACGATCTCCGGCCGCGCGCGCTGCAGCTTCTCGATGATCTGCATGCGGTCGATGAACTGGCGCTTGGTCTTCTCCAGGCTGTTGATCTCCTCGATCTGCCGGTCGAGGACCTGGATCTGCGTCTGCAGCAGCTCGTTGCGCCGCTGCTGCGCATCGATCATGCCCGTGTAGAGCAGGTAGACACCGCCCATGACCAGCAGGGCGCAGACGGCAGCCCCGCCGAGCGCCGCCATGAAGGCGACTTTGCGCTCCTTGCGCTGCGCCTCTCTCCAGGGAAGTAGGTTGATGCGCGGCATGTCAGTCGAAGCTCCGCAGTGCCAGTCCGCACGCCGTCAGGAGGGCGGTCGCATCGCGCTGCACCGCCTGCGCCTTGGCGCGCGAGGATAGCTTCATCTGCCCGAGCGGCTCGCCCTTCTCGGCGGCGATGCCGACGCGGCTCGCGATCACTTCCGCGACGCCCGGGATGTTGGCGCAGCCGCCGCAGATCAGGATCTTCTCCGGCTGCTCGCGGCCGGAGCCGGAGGCCAGGTAGAACTGCAGCGAGCGGCTGACCTGCTGGGTCATGTCGTCGATGAACGGGTCGAGGACCTCCGCCTGGTAATTGGCGGGCAGGCCCCCTTCCTTCTTGGCGCGGCCGGCCTCTTCCATGGCGAGCCCGTAGGTGCGCATGATCTCCTCGGTGAGCTGCTGGCCGCCGAAGGAGAAGTCGCGGGTGTAGACCACCTTGAGATTGCGCAGCACGCTGAAGGTGGTGCTGCTGGCGCCGAAATCCACCACCGCGATGGTCCGGTCGATCCCCCCGTCCGGCATCTGGTGCGTCATCAGCTTGCAGGCGTTCTCGAGGGCGAACGCCTCGACGTCGACGATTCTCGCGGTGAGTCCGGCCGCCTTGACCGCCGCCTGGCGCTGCTCGACGTTCTCCGTGCGCGTCGCCACGAGCAGGACGTCGTTGCTCTCCAGGTCCTTCTCGTTGGGCCCGAGCACCTCGAAATCGTAGCTGACCTCGTCCATCGGGAAGGGGATGTACTGGTCGGCCTGCATTTCCACCTGTGCCTCGAGGTCGTGGCTGCGCAGCGCCCGCGGCATCTGGATGACCTTGGTGATGGCGGCATCGCCGCTGATCGCCACGGCCACTTCGGCAGCCTTCGCCCCGGAGCGCTTGACCGCCCTGCGAACCGCCTCGCCCACGGCCTCGGCATCGACGATAGCCTTCTCGTTCACGGCGTTCTGCGGCGTCGGCTCGGCCGCGTAGGCCTCGACCCGGTATTGCCCCCCCGACATGGTAAGCTCGATCAGCTTGACCGAGGATGTGGTTATGTCAAGTCCCAGAAG
>JASHVV010000021.1 GCA_030044385.1 Gammaproteobacteria bacterium | reverse complement strand
AAATCCCGAACTGGCGCCGGCCGCTACCATCAGTGGCGCAGAAGCTTTCGATCGCTACATCCGACACACACTTCCCTTTCTGCGGGAGAGCGGCGGTGATGTCGCGTTTCTCGGCGCTGGCGGTCCGTTACTGATCGGCCCGGAAGACGAGAGATGGGATATGGCCATGCTGGTTCGTCAGAGCAGCGTTACCTCCTTTCTCGCGTTCGCAAGCCACGAGGCTTATCGCGCCGGTCTCGGTCACCGCACGGCCGCGCTCGAGGACGCCCGCCTTCTTCCCCTAGTGGAATTGCCTCCGCCGCGTTGATCCGGACGGATCTATGCTAGATCGCGTCGGACCTACTCCCTTGTGCCAGAGGTGGCATCCGAGAAGGTGGGCATGCCCGAGGTCGGAGTCGAACCGACACGCTTTTAAGGGCGGCGGATTTTGAGTCCGCTGCGTCTACCAATTCCGCCACTCGGGCACGGGGGCGTAGGAGTATAGGGGCAGGGGTGGCGGAAAGCACATCGCGTGCGACCTTTTGCGCCGCCGGCGCATCTAAGTAGGTCGTGAGCCGGCTGGCGGACATTCCGATCCCCGAAGACCTGATCGCGCGCGCCCGCGGCGGGGACGAGGCGGCGCGCGCGGCGATCTATCGGGCGCTCGCGCCGGCGGTGTTCGCGCTGATCCGCAGGCTCGTGGGAAACCGGGCGGTGGCCGAGGATCTGTTCCAGGACACCCTGATGGCGCTGTTCCAGCGCCTCGCGGACTTCCGGGGCGAGGCGCCGCTCGGCGCCTGGGTGAGGCAGATCGCGGTGAGCCGCTGCCTGATGTATCTGCGGTCGCCCTGGCATCGGGCGCGGCTGAGCTGGGATTTCGAGGACGAGGTTTTCCTACGCTCGGCGACACTGCCTGCCACGCCGGCGACTTCAGCAGAGATGGTCGACATCGAGCGCGCGCTCGCGCGGCTGACGCCGGTCGGGCGTGCGGTGGTGTGGCTGTTCGAGGTCGAGGGTTACTCGCATGAGGAGATCGCGAGACTGTTTGGACGCTCAGTGAGCTTCTCCAAGTCTCAGCTTGCACGCGCGCTCGCGCGACTGCGGCTGGGCCTGGCTCCGCGGGAGGATCAAGAGGCATGCACACCGATATAGACGAGAGAATCCGGCGCCTGCGCGCGCTCGCGGATGAGACCGCCGAAGCGCCGTATGACTGGGCTGAATTCGAGCGCCGGCGGCAGTGCCTGGCCCCCGGGAACGGCATCGGGCGCAGCCGTTTCGCCGCAATGGCGGCGGCAGTTGCTGCGGTCGCGGTGATTGCTGGAGTCGTCATGGTCCGCTCGACTCGGCAGCGCACGCCCGCGCTTGCGCGGATGCATGTCACGTTTCGCGCCCAAGCTGTGGATGAGGCCGGCGCCACGATGCCTGTTACGATGCCTGATGCTCCGGAGCAGCCGCGCACACGAGCCATCGAAGGTTGGCTCGCGGCACTGCCCGACGATCCGGCTGTGGTGCGCGTTGGCACGCACGTGGCGGTCACCGGCCTTCAGGACCAGATCGCCGAGCTGGATGACCTGATGAGCGCGGAGCAGGCGGCCGGCGCGCAGCCGAGCCGCCTCGATGCCCTCGAGCGGCAGCGGGCGCAGCTCGTCGGCTCGCTCGCGCAGCTCCGATACGCGGAGATGTTGGCATCGGCGACCCCCTGACTATCTGGAGAGGTTTCCCATGAGAACGCATTTTGGACTCCATGCCACCGTCCTGGCGCTATGCCTCTCGCTCGGGGCGAGCGCGGCATTCGCGGCCGATGGGCTGCAAGCGCCTCCCGCTCCGGCGGCGACCCCCGCCGTGCCAAACCCTCCCAACATCGATGAGGCGGCGCTGCAGGCCCGCATGGAGGCGCTCCGCAGCCGCATGGAAGTGGACGCGCAACAGCTCGCGGCGCTCGCCGCGCAGATGGCGGGACCGATGATGCAGCGCTATGCGATGTTCGGATCGGGGCACGCCCTGATCGGTGTGCAGCTCGGCCGCTCCAGTGGCCAGGCGGGCGCGCCAGTCCGCGAGGTCAGTCCGGGGGGACCGGCGGACCGGGCGGGGGTGCGCGCCGGCGATCTGATCGTGGCCGTGGACGGGAAGGATGTGCGAGGCACGGACCCTGCACGGCGTGTCGTCGAGCTGCTCCGGGGAGTCAAGCCCGGCGACCAGGTCGATCTCAACGTGCTGAGGGACGGCAAGGCTCGTGACTTCACCGTGACCGCCCGTCCGGACATCGAGATCCTCAGCGACGGCCCCATCCAGCTCCCGCGATTACCCGTGCCCCCGGTGCCGCCCTTCAGGGCGCTGTCCGGCTGGGGCGGCGGCCCGATGATCATCCGCGGCCCCGTGGCCGACATGGAGCTCGTCAGGCTCACGACGGGGCTCGGCCGCTACTTCGGAACCAACACGGGCGTGCTGGTGGTGCGTGCGCCGCCTGACGGGGCGCTCGGCCTGCAGGACGGAGATGTCATTCTGTCCATCGGCGGACGCACGCCGATCGACAGCTCCCACGTGATCCGGATCCTCGGCTCCTATGACCCGGGGGAGAGGATCACCCTGGAAGTGCTGCGCCTGCACCACCGGATCTCGGTCGCGACGACGATGCCCGCCGAGCCCGCGATGCCCCACCGGGTGCTCATGATCGGCGGGGGAGAGGGTTGAGCGGGGAAATCGCCGTGGCGATGGCGGCGGCATCGCTATTACCATGCGCGCCGTGCTGCGCGCCGACTTCACCTATGACCTGCCGCCCGAGCTGATCGCCCAGGCGCCGCTCCCGGAGCGGTCCGCCGGCCGGATGCTCGTACTCGACCGGGAGACGGGCGCGACCGAGGACCGCCGGGTCCGGGATCTGCCGGCTTTCCTCGCCGCGGGCGACTTGCTGGTGCTGAATGACACCCGCGTCGTGGCGGCGCGGGTCTTCGGCACGAAGCCCTCCGGAGGGCGGGTCGAGATCCTGCTCGAGCGTCCGGTGGCCGATTGCGAGGCGCTCGCTCAGATGCGGGCGAGCAAGCCCATCCGCGAGGGGCTCGAGGTCTCGACCCCGGGGGGCATCGTCCAGGCGCTCGCGCGCGAGGACGATCTCTGGCGGATCCGGCTGCCCGCGCCGGTGCTCGAGTTCTTCGAGCGCTGGGGTCAGGTGCCGCTGCCTCCGTATATCCAGCGCCCCGCAGGCGAGCTCGACCAGCGGCGCTACCAGACTGTTTTTGCGCGCGAGCCGGGAGCCGTCGCTGCGCCCACCGCGAGCCTGCATTTCGACGAGCCCCTGCTGGCGGAACTCGAGGCGCGGGGAGTGGGTCTTGCATTCGTGACCTTGCACGTGGGCGCGGGTACATTCCAGCCCGTGCGGGAGGACAACCTCGAGTCACACGTGATGCACGCGGAGCGGACGACCGTCGGCGT
>JASHVV010000020.1 GCA_030044385.1 Gammaproteobacteria bacterium | reverse complement strand
TGAGCGGCGTGCGGCTCGCGCGACACTACGTGCGGGGGATGCGCTCCCGCAACTGGGGACGGATCGTCTTCGTCTCGAGCGAGTCGGGCCTGCAGATACCCGCCGAGATGATCCACTACGGCGTCACGAAGACGGCTCAGCTCGCTGTCGCGCGCGGCCTGGCGGAGACGCTCGCGGGCACGAACGTGACGGTGAACAGTGTTCTTCCGGGTCCCACCGCCTCCGAGGGCGTCGGCCGGTTCGTGGCGCAGATGGCCCAGTCGACCGGCAAGGACGCCGCGACCTTCGAGCGCGAATTCTTCCAGACGGCCCGTCCCTCCTCCATCCTCCAGCGCTTTGCGACGACCGCCGAGGTCGCCGCCATGATTGCATATGTCTGCAGCGCGCAGGCGGCCGCGACCACCGGAGCGGCATTACGCGTCGACGGCGGGGTGGTCCGCGCAATTGCCTGAGCTGTCTCACGATACGCCGAGGCGGAATGAGCCGCGGGGCGCGGGCGCCTCGGCCGGGACCCGGAACCACGCGGCATAGAGCGCCGGCAGAAAGAACAATGTCAGCACCGTGGCCACGGTGATCCCGCCCATCAATGCCACCGCCATCGGGCCGAAGAATGCGTCCGGCACGAGCGGAATGAGCGCCAGCACCGCCGCCGCCGCGGTGAGGGTGATCGGGCGGAAGCGCCGGACCGTGGCGCCGATGATCGCCTGCAATCGATCGGCGCCGTCGCGGATGTCGCGGTCGATCTGGTCCATCAGGATCACGGAATTGCGCATGATGATCCCGAGCATGGCGATGGTGCCCAGCATCGCCACGAAGCCGAAGGGCTTGTGAAACAGCAGCAGGGCCGCGGCGACGCCGATCAGGCCGAGCGGCGCGGTCAGCAGCACCATCAGAGTGCGCGCGAAGCTCTGCAGCTGGATCATGAGCAGGGTGAGCACCGCGAACAACATCACCGGCATCTGCGCGTCGATGGAGGCCTGCGCCTTGACGTTGTTCTCCACCGACCCGCCCACCTCGATGCGATAGCCCAGAGGCAACTGCGCGCGCAGGCCCGCGAGCCGCGCATCGATGGCTTGGGTCACATCGATACCCTGTGCGCCCCCGACCGTGTCGGCCCGCACGGTGATGGTCGGCTGGCGGTCCCGCTCCCAGATGACACCGTATTCCAGTCCGTAGACGGGCTTTGCCACCTGCGACAGCGGCACCGACTTGCCGGCGGCGGTGGGTATCATCAGACCCGAGAGGTCATCCAGGTTGGCGCGCTCCGCGGGCGGCGCCCGCAGGTCCACCGCGATCAGCTTGTCGCCCTCGCGATAGTAGGTCGCCGTATACCCCGAGAGCGACATGTCGAGGAACTGCGCGAGCTCCTGGCTGCTCACGCCGAGCAGGCGCGCCTTCTCCTGATCCACCTGCAGGCGCACCGTCTTGCTGGCCGGCCCGTCCCAGTCGTACTGCACGTCCGCCGTGCGCGGGTCGGCCCGCACTTGCCGGGCCACCTGCGCCGCGATCGCGTGCACCCGCGCGATGTCGTCGCCGGACACGCGGAACTGCACCGGGAAACCCACCGGCGGTCCGTTCTCGAGGCGCGTCACCCGCCCCTGCACGTTGGGAAACGCGCGTCCCAGCTCGGCAATGATCGCGGTCCGCAATCTCTCGCGCGCCGCCACGGACTGCGCGGTGACCACGAATTGCGCGAAATTGCGCTGCGGCAGCTGCTGATCGAGCGGCAGATAGAACCGCGGCGAGCCGGTGCCGACGTAGCTCACGTAGTTGCGGATCCCCGTCTCGGTCTTCAGGAACCGCTCCATGCGCTCGGTGGCGGCCAGCGTCGCCTCGAACGAGGCGCCTTCCGGCAGCCGCAGATCCACCATCAGCTCGGGGCGGCTGGAGCTCGGGAAGAACTGCTGCGGAATGAGGCGGAAGGCGAGGAGCGCGAGCAGGAAGAGGCCCGCCGCGGCGGCCAGAACATGGACGCGCCGGTTCACGCACCAGCGGATCACCTGCCGGAAACGAGCGTAGAAGGCGGTGTCATAGACAGCGTGTGGGTCCCGGCCCGGCACGCCGCCGCGCGCGTGCCCTGCCGGCAGCATCTTGTCGCCGAGATACGGAATCACGACCACCGCCGTGACCCAGGATGAGAGCAGCGCGATGGCCGCCACCTGGAAGATGGAGCGGGTGTATTCGCCCGTGGAGGATCTGGCGAGCGCGATGGGCAGAAAGCCGGCGATGGTCACCAAAGTGCCGGTGAGCATCGGAAAGGCCGTGCTGGTGTAGGTGAACGCCGCGGCCCTGACCCGGTCGAAGCCCTGCTGCAACTTCACCGCCATCATCTCCACGGCGATGATGGCGTCGTCGACCAGCAGGCCCAGCGCCAGGATCAGGGTGCCGAGGGACACCTTGTGCAGTCCGATCCCGCAGAGCCACATCAGGAAGGCCGTGGCGGCCAGGACCAGCGGGATGGAGATCACGACCACCATTCCGGTCCGCAGGCCGAGCGTCAACAGGCTCACCGCCAACACGATCGCGACGGCCTCGCCCACCGCCGTCTGAAAGTCGTCTATGGCGTGCGCCACCGCGACGCCGCCGTCCGTCACCGTATGCAGCGTGAGCCCCGCGGGCAGCCTCTGCTGCACCGAGGCCAGGGCGACCCGCAGGTGCCTGCCCAACTGGATCACGTTGCCGCCGGGCTCCATCGTGACGCCGATGCCGAGCACGGGGCGGCCCTCGAAGCGCATCTGCTGCTGCGGCGGGTCCTCGTAGCCGCGATGGATGCGGGCGATGTCGCCGAGCCGCAGCAGCCGGCCGTTGGCCCGGAAGGTCACGTCCTCCAGGCTCGCGACCGTATGGAACTGGCCGCTCTCGCGCAGCGTGATGTGGTCGCTCGCAGTGTCATAGCTGCCCGCGGCGGCCACCGCGTTTTGCGCGCGCAGCACCGCCTCGATCTGCGCCGGCGTGATCCCCAGGGTGGCCAGCTTGAGGTTCGAGATCTCGACGTGAATCACCTGGGTCTGGTCGCCGAAGTAGTCCACCTTGGCCACGCCGGGCACCCGCAGCAGCTCCTCCCGGATCTGGTCCGCGTAGTCCCGCAGCTCGGCGGCGCTGTAGCCGTCGCCTTCCAGGGCGTAGATGTTGGTATAGACGTCGCCGAACTCGTCGTTGAAGTACGGGCCTTCCACTCCCTGGGGAAGCTCGCCCGCCATGTCGCCCACGCGCTTGCGCACCTGGTACCAGGTGCCGGGTACGACGCCGGCCGGCGCCGAGTCCTTGATGTTGAAGAAGATCATGGACTCGCCGGGCCTGGAGTAGCTCTGCAGGAAGTCGACGTTGGGCGCCTCCTGGAGCTTGCGCTCGATGCGATCGGTCACCTCGCGCTCGACCTGCCGCGCGCTCGCGCCCGGCCACAGGGTCTGGATGACCATCACCTTGAAGGTGAACGGCGGATCTTCCGACTCGCCGAGACGGCTGAAGCCGAGCACGCCCAGGATCGCGGTCACCACCATGGCGTACAGCACGAGGCTCCGGTGCCGCAGCGCCCACTCCGAGAGATTGAAGCGCCCGCTCACGAGGAGCTCCCATCGAGGGGCGCGGCCACCCGGACCCGCTCGCCCGGATAGAGCTCATTCACGCCCTTGAGCACGACCTCCTCGCCCGCTGCAAGGCCGGCGCCGATGACCACGCCGCGATCGCTGTAGCCCGCCACGCGCACGGGCGCGAGAGCCAGCGTCCGCGTCCTCGGATCCACCACCCAGACGGCCGGCGCCGCTCCCTGGTGATAGAGCGCGGTCATCGGCACGAGCAATTGCTTGGGATCGGCGGCGGCCTGCACT
>JASHVV010000167.1 GCA_030044385.1 Gammaproteobacteria bacterium | reverse complement strand
GAGACAATCGGGCGCCCCGCGCTTTACGGACGCGCGCGCGTGAGGAACCCATAGCTGCATACCCTCGTGTGTGCGTGCATCGTGACAACCGGCGGCTGCCGTGGCCGCAGATCGACCGGCGTCGCGCCGGGCGGCGACCTTCAGTGCAATGTGCTTCCCGTGTGCTTCCGACGGTAGAAGTGTCGGGCTTTGGGCCGAGAGTATCGGATAACTTATTGATTTCTTGGTCGGGGTGACAGGATTTGAACCTGCGACACCTACGTCCCGAACGTAGTGCTCTACCAGGCTGAGCTACACCCCGAGATGGCGAGACCCGCGGCCCCTGGGCCGCTCGAGGCAGCACGGGGACGGGGGCGCGCAGTGTACTGAAGCGGTCCGGGGGCTTCAATGCCATCGGCGGCTTTCGGCCGTCCCCGCGGCGGCCAGCTGCTGCGGTAGCGGTACCATGAAGCGGCCTCCCGGGGTATTCTCGGGCCACAAAAGAGACGAGGGGGCAGGGTAATGCGCAAGGGAGCCGCTTCCCGAACCGCCGGGCACCGGGTACGAGTCCTTCTGGCCTTTTGGGTGGTGGCTGCGGCTGCGGCGCCTGCGCATGCCGACCTCCGCGGCGCCTTGGCCGATTACAAGAAGGGCGATTACACGCACGCCTTCCAGGAATTCCTCGCGCTGGCCAAGCTGGGGCAGCCGGTGGCGCAGTTCAGTGTGGCTGAGATGTATCACGCAGGGCGGGGCACTGATTGGAGCGATATCCACGCTTACGCATGGGCCAGCCTCGCCGCGGCGAACGGCGAGGCGCGGGCGAATGCGCTCCTCGACCAGATCCGGCCGAAGCTCGCCCCGGGGTCGGAGCGGATAGCGGGGTGGATCGCGGCGCCGTATACGCGCGCGGCACTCGAGCAAACCCTCCTGCCCGCTCTGTCGAGCGAGTCGGCGCCAGCGCCGGGAGCGGCGGCGTTGGACCCCATGACCGACTGCAACCGAAGGGTCGCTCATGCGTATTTGGCGCCCTACCCGAAAAGAGCGCTGAATATGGGTGCCGGGGGAACGGTGATTGTCGAGTTCACATTGATGCCCGACGGAACCTCCAGGTTTCCCCGCGTCGTCTATGCGGTCCCAGCCGGTATCTTTGAAGGCGCAGTTAAAGAGAGCATGCTGCGCATCCGGTTTGCCAGCGCGCCTCCCGGGTCATCTCCGGTTCAGTGCTCGGTGCCTTACAGTTTCAGGTCCGGCGAGGGTGACGAGCAGCCGTTCGACATCCCGAAGAAAGTCGAGGCACAGGCGCAAGCCGGTGATCCGGGCGCGCAGCAGCTTTATGGCCTGCTTCTCGATGGCGAGCCGCTGACCCAGGAACAAATCCGTGCAGCCAGAAAGCAGGGGATGCCGCACCCCGGGATCGGCGTCGCTGGCCTTCCCTGGCTGGTGAAAGCCGCCCAGGGTGGGATGCCGGTGGCGCAGTACGAAGTCGCACACGACCTTTTTGCGGGGTCCGGGTGCCTCCGAGATCCGGCCAAGGCGCTCCGATGGCTGCAGATGGCCGCCGACCAGGACCAGCCCAACGCCGAGATCACACTCGCCACGCGGCTGTTGCACGGCACGCCGAGTGCGGCGGATGTAGCCCAGGCGAAGGCATGGCTGGAGCGCGCCGCCAATCAGCAGACGGAGGACGCCAGTCAGGACGCCCAACTGCTTCTCGCGGCGATCCTTGCGGTGACTCCACAATCTTCCCTGCGTGATCCGCGGCGCGCGTTGGATCTGTTGGATCAGCTGCGTGGCTACTACGAGCAGCCGATTGTTCCCGAAATACGCGCCGCCGCTCAGGCTGCCGAGGGGGACTTCGCCGGTGCGGTGCGCAGCGAGCGGACAGCGCTCAGGATGGCGCGCGGCTTACGTTGGAACCTGGCGCCCCTCGAGCAGCGGCTGTCAGCGTACGAATCTCACAGAGCCTGGTACGGCAGTTTGCTCGAGTTCTGAGCAAGGACGTCGTCGAGCAAAGCGCGCTGCCACGGGCGCTCGCCGGCCCTCAGGTCGTGTGCTCCACCGCAAATCGCGCCAGCGCCGCGAGCCCTTCCTTGTAGATGCTCTCCGGCAGCGGCTTCAATGACAGCAGCGCCTGCTCCGCCGATTCCTTCGCCAGCCGCGCCGCGTACTCAAGGCCGCCGGTCGACTCGATCGCGGCGATGATGGGCTCGAGCTGGGCCAGGTCGCCCTTCTCGATGGCGATGCGGATCGCGGCCCGCTGGCCGTCGGTGCCGTTGCGCAGCGCATAAATGAGAGGCAGCGTCGGCTTGCCCTCGGCGAGATCGTCACCCAGGTTCTTGCCGCGCTCGGCGGGGTTCGAGCGGTAATCGAGCACGTCGTCCACGAGCTGGTAGGCCGTGCCCAGATGCCGGCCGTAGGCGGCGAGCGCTCTGCGCACCGGCTCCGGGCTGCCCGCCAGCACCGCGGCGACTTCGGCGCCGGCCTCGAAGAGCTTCGCGGTCTTGCGGTAGATGACCTCGAGATAGCGCTGCTCGGTGGTGTCGGGGTCGTGCGCGTTCATGAGCTGCATGACCTCGCCCTCGGCGATCACGTTGGTCGCGTCGGCCATGATCTCCATGACCGGCTGGGAGGTCAGCGAGGCCATCATCTGGAAGGCGCGCGAATACACGAAGTCGCCGACCAGCACGCTGGCCTGGTTGCCGAACACCTGGTTGGCGGTATCGCGGCCCCGGCGAAGCGACGAGCCGTCGACGACATCGTCGTGCAGGAGCGTCGCGGTATGGATGAACTCGATGAATGCCGCCGCCTCGGTATGCGCTTCGGGCCTGTGGCCGCAGGCGCGGCCGGCCAGTACCACGAGCAGCGGGCGCAGCCGCTTGCCGCCGCCGGAAATGATGTGCTCCGCGATCTGGTCCACCAGCGGGACGGCACTTTTCAGGCGCGCACGGATCACCTGGTCGACGGAGCCCAGGTCCGCCTGGACGAGCGCGCGTATTTCTTCCAATGTCATCAGGAAAGGAGACCTCGAGTACGGCCACGCATCCTATCCGACACGGGGGCCCGGGAGAATGGACCGGAGGTCGCGGAGGGGCAGAAATCCGCTCGGAGCCCGGTTTTCGCGGCTTTTTCGCGGCGCCAAATGGGCGTTTGACCCGACGGGAGGGCACCAGTAGAATGCGCGGCCTTTCTCAAGCCCCCCGTTAGCCCACGCCTATGTACGCAGTCATCGCCACCGGCGGAAAGCAGTATCGCGTCACCAAAGACGGCATGCTGCGCATCGAGAAGCTCGAGGCCGAGGCTGGCGCCACGGTCGAGTTCGGCCAGGTGCTGCTGGTCGGCGAGGGCGCCAATGTGAAGCTCGGCAATCCGCTGATCGCCGGGGGCAAGGTGGTCGCCACCGTGGTTCGCCACGGCAAGGGCGCCAAGGTATCCGTGGTGAAGTTCCGGCGCCGCAAGCACTACCTGCGGCAGAAGAACCACCGTCAGCCGTTCACCGAGATCAAGGTGACGGACATCAGCGCGGGCTGAGGCACACATGGCACACAAAAAGGCTGGCGGCAGCACCAAGAACGGCCGCGACTCCCATTCCAAGCGACTCGGCGTGAAGCGCTTCGGCGGCGAGCACGTCCTCGCGGGCAACATCATCATCCGCCAGCGTGGCACGCCCGTGCGCGCCGGCTCCAATGTCGGCGTCGGCACCGACCATACCCTGTTCGCCAAGGTGGCGGGCAAGGTGCAGTTTCAGCGCCGCGGCGCGGAGCAGCGGCTGTACGTCAGCATCGTGCCGGAGATCGGCGTGACCGAGGCCCCGGCGGAGACCGCCGAGGCGTAACCGCTCTCGCCGCGCACCGTATCGAGACTCTGAGAGCCCCGGCCACCGCGCCGGGGTTTTCGTCTGCAAAAGCCCCATGAAATTCGTCGACGAGGCCAGGATCAAGGTACAGGCCGGCAGCGGCGGCCGCGGCAGCACCAGCTTCCGGCGCGAGAAGTTCGTGCCCTTCGGCGGGCCGGACGGCGGCGACGGCGGCAACGGCGGCAGCGTGTTTCTGCGCGCCGCGCCCGGCATCAACACGCTGGCGGACTTCCGCATCGAGCGCACCCTGAAGGCACAGCACGGGGAGCCGGGCGGGTCGAACGATTGCACGGGCCGCAGCGGCGATGACCTCTATATCCCGATGCCGATCGGCACGACGGTGCGTGACGCCGAGACCGGCGAGCTGCTGGGCGATCTCACCCACGAGGGAGAGGTGCTGGCGGTAGCTCATGGCGGCAAGGGCGGCTGGGGAAACCAGCGCTTCAAGTCGAGCACCAACCGCTCGCCCCGGCAGTTCGGCCCGGGCTTGCCCGGTGAGAAACGCTCGCTCGAGCTCGAGCTCAAGGTCATCGCGGACGTGGGGCTGCTGGGGCTGCCGAACGCCGGCAAATCGACCCTCATCCGAGCCGTTTCCGCCGCTCGCCCGAAGGTGGCGGACTACCCCTTCACGACCTTGCATCCCAACCTGGGGGTGGTCGATGTGGGGGAGCACCGCAGCTTCGTCATGGCCGATATCCCGGGCCTCATCGAGGGGGCGGCCGAGGGAGCGGGCCTGGGCATCCGCTTCCTGAAGCACCTGCAGCGGACGAGGGTGCTGCTTCACCTGGTGGACATGGCCCCGCCGGATCCGGAGGCCGACCCGGTGAAGGACGCCCGCGCCATCGTCGCGGAGCTGAAGAAGTTCAGCCCGGAGCTCGCGGCCAAGCCCCGCTGGCTGGTCATCAACAAGAGCGATCTGTTGCCCGAGGCTGAGGCCGAAAAGCGTGCGCGCGCCATCGTCCGCAGCCTGCGTTTTCGCGGGCCGCACTTCCTCGTGTCCGGGGCCACTGGCCGCGGAACACGGGAGCTCTGCGAGAAGATTATGGAGTTTTTGGAGCAGCAGGCTCGCGAGGCACGCGGCCCCGCATCACCTGCAGAAGAAACTGTCGACGAGCGGCCGGCTTCAGCTTGAGCGGGATCGGGGCCGTAGTCGGCGGGGCAGTCCAGCGGAGCTTCTCTTGACCGTTCATCGCGTTCGACCTCACGACATCGCGCGAATCCGAGCCGCCAGCCGGCTCTTGTGTCGCGCCGCCTTGTTTCGGTGGATGATCTGCTTGTTCACCAGAGTGTCGATGACCGGAACCGCGTCCTTGTAGGTGGCCTGAGCTGCCTGCTTGTCTCCTCCGGCAATCGCCGATGTGACGTTGCGCACCGCTGTACGCATCCGCGAGCGCAGAGCGACGTTGCGAGCACGATGCTTCTCGGCTTGACGGGCCGCCTTCTCGGCGGACTTGGTGTTGGCCACGGAGTCTCCGTAAAGAAAATGAACGTTCCCCCGATCGCGGGGGGCCGGTAGTCTGCTTAGGTATCAGGACGTTGTCAACGCTAGACGAGAACGTAGCCGGATCAGGACGGTCTCTTCACATAAGGTGCCAGCGTCCGGATGACCGTCACGACAGGCACGCTGCCCGGACCGGGGATGGCCGCCCTGCGCCGGCACGAATCCTGTATTCTTTAACACTTTGACATCAGCGGCTTAGCGGCCCCATGGAGCTCATTCGCGGACTCAATGGCCTGAACGACCGCCATCGAGGCTCCGTCGTCACGATCGGGACCTTCGACGGCATGCATCTGGGCCACCAGGCGCTGCTCGCGAGGCTCAGGGAGCACGGCAGGCGGTTATCCCGGCCGCTCATGGTGCTGACGTTCGAGCCGACTCCGCGGGAGTTTCTGCTGGCCGAGGGCCAGGCGCCGGCCCGCCTGACGTCCTGCCGGGAGAGATGGCGGGTCCTGGAGCGCCTGGGATGTGATTTCCTGTGGCTGCTGCGGTTCGGGCCGCCGCTGCGCAACCTGTCCGGCCAGGGGTTCGCCGAGCTGCTGGGGAAGGCGCTGCAGACCCCGCTGGTGGTGGTGGGCCACGATTTCCGCTTCGGGCGCAATGGCGAGGCGACGGCGGCGGCGCTCGCGGCCGCCGGGCAGCGGCTCGGCTTCGAGGTCGACGTGGTGCCGCCGGTGACCGTGGCCGGAGAGCGGGTGAGCAGCAGCGGCGTCCGCGACGCGCTCGCGCGGGCGGATTTTGGCCAGGTGAGCCGGTGGCTCGGGCGGCCCTACTCGATGACCGGCCGGGTGGTGGCCGGGAATCGCCTGGGGCGGAATCTGGGTTTCCCGACGGCGAACCTGCAGATCGAGCGCCGGCGCGTTCCCTTGCAGGGCATTTTCGCGGTCCGGGTGCATGGCGCGGCGCCGGCGCCTCTGCCCGGAGTGGCGAGTCTCGGGACGCGTCCGACGGTGGACGGCGAGCACCTGCTCCTGGAGGCGCACGTGTTCGATTTCGCCGGCGATCTCTACGGCCGCGAGATCGAGGTGGAGTTCGTGGCGAAGCTGCGCGAGGAGGAGCGTTTCCCCTCCCTCGACGCGCTGGTCGCACAGATGCACCGGGATGCGGCCCAGGCTAGAGCGATGTTACGCGACAGAATTTGAATGGCTGACCCTGGAATGACTGATTACAAAAGCACGATCAACCTGCCGGAGACCGCCTTCCCGATGAAGGCCGACCTCGCGCGGCGCGAGCCGGCGATGGTCGCCGCGTGGGAAGAGCGCGGCGTCTACGGCAAACAGCGTCAGCTCGCGCGCGGGCGCCCGCGGTTCGTGCTGCACGACGGCCCGCCTTACGCCAACGGCGTCATCCACATCGGCCACGCCCTCAACAAGATCCTGAAGGACATCATCGTCAAGTCCCGCTCGCTCGATGGGCTGGATGCGCCCTACATCCCGGGCTGGGACTGTCACGGGCTGCCGATCGAGCTGCAGGTGGAAAAAAAGCACGGCCGCCCGGGCCAGAAGCTCGATGCCGCGGCTTTCAGGGCCGCCTGCCGGGCGTTCGCGCAGGAGCAGGTGAGCCTGCAGCGCACGGACTTCAAGCGCCTCGGCGTGTTGGGTGACTGGGACCACCCGTATCTCACCATGGCGCCGCGATACGAGGCGCAGCAGCTGCGTGCCTTCGGCCGCATCATCGGCAACGGCCATCTCTACAAGGGCGTGAAGCCCGTGCATTGGTGCCTCGACTGCCGTTCAGCGCTCGCGGAGGCGGAAGTCGAGTACGAGGAGAAGACCTCGCCGGCAGTCGACGTGGCGTTCGCGGTGGCGGACCTGCGCGATCTCGAGCGGCGCATGGGACTTCCCGCCGGCCAGCTCGGCAACGCGCCGGCCGATCTCGTCATCTGGACGACGACCCCGTGGACGCTGCCCGCCAACCAGGCCGTTGCGCTGAGCGGCGAGGTCCGTTACGCCCTGGTCGAGGTGGAGCGCGCCGGCGCGCCGGGGGTCCAACCCCGTCTACGCTCGCGGCTCATCCTGGCCACGGAGCTGCTCGACTCATGTCTGAAGCGCTTCGGGATGACGAGGCTGTCGGTGTTGGCGCAAGCCGCGGGCCGCGATCTCGAGGGGCTGAAGCTGCGGCACCCGTTCCAGGACCGTCAGGTACCGGTCATCCTCGGCGAGCACGTGACTCTCGATGCCGGTACCGGCGCGGTGCATACCGCCCCCGGACATGGTCACGAGGACTTCGTCGTCGGCCAGCGCTACGGCCTGGCCGTGGTCAATCCGGTCGGCGCCGACGGCCGGTTCCTGCCCGATACGCCGCTGGTCGCGGGACTCAGGGTCGACGAGGCCAACGGAGTGCTGCTCGACGCTCTGCGCGAGCGCGGCCGGCTCGTGCATGACGAGCCATTCGTGCACAGTTACCCGCACTGCTGGCGACACAAGACGCCAGTCATCTTCCGCGCCACGCCGCAATGGTTCATCAGCATGGACCGCAAAGGCCTGCGCGAGCATGCCCTGCGCGACATCAGGAAGGCGCAGTGGACGCCGGAGTGGGGCGAGCAGCGCATCACCGGCATGATCGAGAACCGGCCGGACTGGTGCATCTCGCGCCAGCGCACCTGGGGCGTGCCCATTCCGCTCTTCGTTCATGCGCAGACCGGCGAGCTGCATCCGCGCACCCAGGAGCTCATCGAGCAGGTGGCCGCGCGCGTCGAGCGCGACGGCATCGAGGCCTGGTTCGCGCTCGATCCGGCGGAGCTTCTCGGCGCCGAGGCCGCCCAGTACGAGAAGGTCAAGGACGTCATGGACGTCTGGGCCGACTCGGGCCTGTCCTTCGAGTGTGTCGGCGCGGAGCGGCCCGAGATCGCGGCGCCCGTGGATCTGTACCTCGAAGGCTCCGATCAGCACCGCGGCTGGTTCCACAGCGCGCTCCTGATGTCGGAAGCGCTGTACGAGCGCGCTCCGTATCGCGGGGTCCTGACGCACGGATTCACGGTCGACGAGAAGGGCCGCAAGCAGTCGAAGTCGCTCGGCAACGTCGTCGCGCCGCAGAAGGTCATGAGCACGCTGGGCGCCGACGTGCTGCGTCTCTGGGTCTCCGCCACCGACTATGCGAACGAGATGAGCGTGTCGGATGAGATCCTCAAGCGCATGGCGGACTCCTATCGCCGCATTCGCAACACCGTGCGCTACCTGCTCGGCAACCTGCACGGCTTCGATCCGCAGCGCGACGCGTTGCCGCCGGAGGAGCTGCTGGCGCTCGATCGCTGGGCGCTCGCCCGCACCGCCGCCCTGCAGACCGAGATCGTCGAGGCCTACCGCCGCTACGCCTTCCATCTCATCTACCAGAAGGTGCACAACTTCTGCAGCGTGGACCTGGGCGGCTTCTATCTCGACGTGCTGAAGGACCGCATGTACACCACGCCGGCGGCGGGCCGCGCGCGGCGCTCCGCGCAGACCGTGATGCACCACATCGCGGAGTGCATGGTGCGCTGGCTCGCGCCGATCCTGTCCTTCACGGCGGAGGAGATCTGGGGATTCCTGCCCGGCGAGCGCTCCGAGTCGGTGTTTCTCGAGACCTGGCATCCGGTGCCGGAAGTTTCCGCC
>JASHVV010000019.1 GCA_030044385.1 Gammaproteobacteria bacterium | reverse complement strand
GCGGCGGCTCGTTGCGGGCATCCCGTCCCTGTGGCTCGCCGTCTTCTTCCTCATTCCGTTTCTCATCGTCCTCAAGATCTCCTTCTCGGAGCCGCGGCTCGCCATTCCGCCCTACGCGCCGCTCATCGCCTGGCTGCACGGCTTGCCGGTGCCGCAGCTCCATCTCTCGGGCTACGCGGAGCTCTTCACCGACCCGCTCTACCTGCGCTCCTACCTCTACTCCGTCATGGTGGCGGCGGTCTCGACGCTCATCTGTCTGACCATCGGCTATCCGATGGCGTATGCCACTGCGCGTGCCGGGGAGGCGTGGCGCAGCTTCCTCCTGATGCTGATCATATTGCCCTTCTGGACGTCGTTTCTGCTGCGCGTCTACGCCTGGATCGGGTTGCTGCAGAACGACGGGCTCATCAACGATGTGCTGTTGCGCCTCGGCCTGATCCACCATCCGGTCACCCTGCTGCAGACGGACTTCTCGCTCTACGTCGGCATCGTCTATTCCTACCTGCCGTTCATGATCCTGCCGCTCTACGCCAACCTGGAGAAGCACGATCCGGCGCTGCTCGAGGCCGCCGCCGATCTCGGCGCGCGTCCGCTCACCGCCTTCCTGCGGGTAACCCTGCCCCAGTCGCTCCCCGGGATCGCCGCGGGGTCGCTGCTCGTCTTCATCCCGGCGGTCGGCGAGTACGTCATTCCGACCCTGCTCGGCCGCACGGATCAGATCATGATCGGGCGCATCCTGTCGGACGAGTTCTTCGACAACCGCAACTGGCCGGTGGCGAGCGGTGTCGCGATCCTGATCCTCCTGCTCCTCGTCGTGCCCATCGTGCTGCTGCAGCGGGTCGAGCGGCACGAGGTGCAGGGAGAGACGGTGGAGGAGGCCCAGGCATGAGAAGGCAGGGACTCTTCTCGCGCACCGCGCTCGTGCTCGGGCTCGTGTTCCTCTACGTGCCGATCGTGTCGATGATCGTGTACTCCTTCAACAACAGCCGGCTGGTCACCGTCTGGGACGCCGCGCATTCGCCCACCCTCAAGTGGTACGGCGTGCTCCTTTCGGACGGAGAGGTTCTCGATGCCGCCTGGCTGTCGCTGCGCGTCGCTATCTGCGCGGCGACCGCCTCCACCGTCCTCGGTACCCTGGCGGGGACGGCGCTCGCGCGGTTCGGCGCCTTCCGCGGCCGCTCGCTCCTCGTCGGGATGACGACGGCGCCCATCGTCATGCCGGAAGTGATCAGCGGCCTCTCGCTGCTGCTGCTCTTCGTCGCCCTGGAGCAGGCCATCGGCTGGCCGCACGGCATGGGGGCGGTCACCATCATCCTGGCTCACATCTCCTTTTGCATGGCCTACGTCACCGTGGTGATACAGTCGCGGCTGGCCGGATTCGACGAGTCGCTCGAGGAGGCGGCGCAGGATCTGGGCGCACGTCCGGCGAAGGTGTTCTGGCGCATCACGCTGCCGCTCATCCTGCCGGCGGTGCTGGCCGGATGGCTGCTCGCGTTCACCCTCTCGTGGGATGATCTGGTCATCTCGCAGTTCGTCGCCGGACCGGGCTCGAGCACGCTGCCGATGGTCATCTTCTCCAAGGTGCGCCTCGGCGTCAGTCCGGATGTGAATGCGCTCGCCACCCTCATGGTATCGGTGGTGGCGAGCGGAGTGGTGGTCGCCACGCTGTGGATGCGCCATCGACAGAGGCGGCGCGAGCGCGACGTGCAGCTTGCCGCCGCCGCCAACCTTTGATCGGCCAGATTTCGACAGGAAAGAGCAATATGACACGCAGACTGTTGGGCATCGACGTCGGGGGCTCCTTCATCAAGGCAGGCGTGGTGGACGTCGAGGCGGGGCGCCTCGTGGGAGAGCTGATCTCGGCGCCGACGCCGCAGCCCTCCAGCCCGGAGGCGATGATGCCGACGATCGCCGGGCTCGCCGCGCAGCTGCCCGAAGCCACGGGCCCGGTGGGGCTCGCCTTTCCGGCCGTGGTCAAGAGCGGCAAGGCGCGCACCGCCGCCAATATCGATCATTCCTGGATCGGCGCCGACGGCGCCGCTCTCATCCGGCGCACGCTCAACCGGGATGCGCTCTTCCTCAACGATGCGGATGCGGCGGGCGTCGCGGAGATGCGCCTGGGCGCCGGCCGGGGAGTGAGCGGCTCGGTGGTCATGCTGACCTTCGGCACCGGCATCGGCTCGGCGCTGTTCGTGGGAGGCAGGCTCTTCCCCAACACAGAGCTCGGACACATGGAGCTGAACGGCATGGACTCGGAGAAGTATGCGTCGGCCCACATCAAGGCGATGCTCGGTCTCGACTGGCCGGCCTGGATGGATCGTGTCAACGTCTATCTCGACCGGATGCAGGCGCTCCTCTGGCCCGACCTCTTCATCCTGGGCGGGGCGATCAGCGAGCGCTTCGCGGATTTTGCGCCGCTGCTGCACTGCGAGGCGCAGGTCCGCCCGGCGCAGTTCGGCAATCAGGCGGGCGTGCTCGGCGCCGCGCTCGCGGCGGCGGAAGCCGGTGGCTAGCAAGCTCCCCGACGTCGGCACGACCGTCTTCACGGTCATGTCGCGTCGCGCCCGCGAGCTCGGGGCACTCAATCTGGGGCAGGGGTTCCCGGACTACGACATCGATCCGCGGCTCGCGGAGCTGACCGGCGAGGCCATGCGCCAGGGGCACAACCAGTATGCCCCGATGGAAGGCGTCCCGGAGCTGCGCGAGCGCATCGCGCGCAAGCTGGCCGCGAGCTACGGCGGCGAGTTCGATCCGCAGTCACGGATCACGGTCACGCTCGGGGCCACCGAGGCGATCTATTCCGCCGTCCAGGCGGTGGTCGGGGCGGGGGAGGAGGCGATCGCCTTCGATCCCGCGTACGACTCCTACGAGCCGGCCGTGCGCCTCGCCGGCGGACGGTGCATTCGCCTGCCGCTGATGCCTCCCGATTTTCGTTATGACTGGGATCGCGTGCGGGGCGCGATCACCCCGCGTACCCGGTTGATCCTGTTCAACAGCCCGCACAATCCCGCCTGCACCGCCGCGACGGCGGCGGACCTGGACGAGTTGGCAGCAGTCATCCGCGGGCGTGACATCGTGGTGCTCTCGGACGAGGTTTACGAGCACGTGCTCTTCGACGGGCGCGCGCATGCTTCGGTGCTGTCGCATGCGGAGCTGCGCGAGCGCAGCTTTGCCGTGTTCTCGTTCGGCAAGACCCTGCATGCAACCGGGCTGCGTGTCGGCTACTGCGTCGCGGCCCCGTCGCTGACGACCGAGCTGCGCAAGGTCCATCAATTCAACACGTTCAGCATCGCGAACCCCCTGCAGCATGCGGTGGCGGCGTATCTCGCCGAGAAGCCGGAGATCGGACGGGAGCTGCCCGCCTTTTTCCAGGCGAAGCGCGATCGTCTGCGCCGGGCGCTGGCGGGCTCGGGCTTCGTGCTGCCGCCGGCGCAAGGCACCTTTTTCCAGCTGCGCGATTTCGGCGCGCTGTTGCCGCCGGGAGACGTGGGCTTCGCCGAGCGCGCGCTGACCGAGGCCGCAGTCGCCACGATCCCGCTCTCGCCCTTTTATGCCGAGCCGCCCAGGCTGTCGGTCGTGCGGCTTTGCATCGCCAAGCGGGACGAGA
>JASHVV010000018.1 GCA_030044385.1 Gammaproteobacteria bacterium | reverse complement strand
CTCGATACCACCACCGTCCTCGCGACCAACGGCCGCCTCCACGCCGCAACCGCCGAGCTGATCCACGGCTAGGTCGGCTCGAGCAGCGCTGTGCACGGATTCTGGCAACAGCGCCGCTCGAGCCAACGCGAGCGGGTGAGACGGTCCTAGGGCTGCAGGTTCCTCTCCACCAGCGTCCCCGTCTGGTAGGTGTTCGCCGTCCACGGCGCCCAGAGGATGTACCGCGCATCCTGGGGGTTCTGGCAATGCAGGAACTGCACGGTGAACGTCGCCGATGCCGTGCCGCCGCCCGCGACATCGCCCAGGACGACCGGGTATTTCGAGGGAGGAGTCACTATCGCCTGACACGGCCTCCCGGCGACCTGGAACAGCAACACATTGCTGATCTGCGTGTTGTACGCGGTTCCCTCACTGGGGTTGGACGCGGTGATGGTCCAGGTTTGCGTCCCGGCGCCGCCGCCGGACTCACCCGAGAGGGCCAAGGTCATCCCGTACCCGGGCAGCTGCGTCGGATCGACGATCGCGTAGTAAGCCGGCTTCGCCTGCAGCAGCTGATCGAAGGGCAGCGGCGCATCGAGCCGGTCGATCGGGAAGGAGTCGAGCCACGTGTCGTCGTCCGCCATCCCCCAGAAGGTGACTGCCTGCAGCTCATGCCGGCGCGCCAGGGCCTTGAAGACCTCGAAATAATCCTTGTAGAGCCAGCCCTGCTCCGCGATCAGCGACTCCGGAATGCTGCCGTCGTTGGCGCCGTAGTTCGACGTATTGTCGGTCGACAGGTAGATGCTCATGTCGAGCTCGGTGGCCTGCTGCTTGAGCCGCGGGAAGAGGCGATGCAGCTGCTCGAAGGACCAATAAACCTCGGGCGCGGTCGGATAGTCGATGTGCGTATGCATCTCGTGCCCGATGGCGTCCACGGGGATGTGATGCTGCTGCAGATTGCGGATCAGCCGGATCATGCATTGCAGCCGGTCCTGGTCCGTCAGGCTGTAGTCGTTGATGAAGAGCTCCGTGCCGGGCGGCGCGTACTCCCTCGCCGCCTGCAGCGCGATGTCGATGTAGCTCGCGCCGAGCACCTGATAGAACGGCCCGTGCTCCAGGCAGTCGGACTGGGTGGGATCGATCGGCTCGTTCACCACGTCCCACGCGTACACCGCCGTGCCGAAGTGCTGCACCAGATTCTTGATGTGGTTCTGGATGCGCTCCGTCAGCAGCTGCACGTCCGCGGGGTTCGAGGCCGAGAGCGGCGTCACGCCGTCCTCCTCGAGGAAGACCCAGGACGGGACTTCCTCGCCCGTGGACCAGACGAGGTTCTGCCCGCGGACCAGCATGCTGTTGCTCTGCGCGAGCGCCACTTCCTGGTCGGCGGTCGTGTAGGTGAACTGCCCCTCCGTGGGCTCCGTCTGCTGCCACTTCATGTCGTTTCCGGAGGTGATGCTGTTGAAGTGCTTGACGAGCAGCTGCTCGTGCGGCCCGCTCAGGTCCGTCGTATCGATCTCCGCGCCCACCGGGAAGTACTTCGCCATCGTCTGATAGATCGACGGGATGTTCTGCTGGATCACCAGCGGCGGCAGATACGACAGCTGGAGGTTGCTGATGTAGAAGGGCTGCTCGGCGGCCGCCCCGGTCTCGGTGTAATAGGACTGAACGTAGAGGTAGACGCTGCCGGGAGTAGGATCATAGGGAGTCGACATCGAGTACCGCGGAATCGTCAGCTGCACCCACTGGCCCGCAGGCGCTGTGACGCTCACTATGCTCGGGTAGCTTGTCGTCGCCGTACCGTCGGTCGTCAACGTCGCCTGCAAGCTCAGATTGAGCGTATCGCCGGTCGGCGACATGACCCACAGGCTGATGGAGTAGTCCGAGCCGACATACATCTTGTCGTAGACGCTGATTTGCGCACCGTTCCACGGCGCCGTCCGGTTCTGCACGTAGAGGGCGTTGGTGTCGCCATCCGGGTTGCCTGTCGACGGAGTGATGGTCGACGTCGCGACGTTCGTCAGCGTGGCGGTACCGCGGCCCTCCCAACCGTCGAGCAGGCCATCCTCGAAGTTGGTCGTGATTCCGGAGTTGTCCTGCGGCCCGGTCGCCGGTCCCGCGGTCTCCGTGATGGTCACGTCCGCGAGATAGAACGATTCCGGAGCGGTCGGGGTGGTGGCGGGATCGAGCTGCGCGTAGAGCGTCAGGGCGGTTTCGCTGGTGGACACCGTGTAGGTGCCCCCGATCTGCGCCCAGGCGGTGGCCGTCACCGGCACCTGGTAAGTGCCCACCGTGTCGTAGCACGTTCCACCGCTGCAGGTGGGATCCGAGCGCTGAACCGTGAAGTTCGCATCGCTCGCGGCTTCGCCTGGCGTCAACATCACGTAGCCCGTGATGGTGTAGGTGGCCCCCGGAATCAGGCTCACGGGGGAGGTGCCCCCGGGAGGCGTGAAGCTGCTCAAATTCAGTGCGGGTCCGCCGCCGCCGCCGCTGCTCGTGTAGTTGACTGTCGTCAGGAGGCTCCCGGCGCCCGTTCCGCCCGGATTCGGTGCCGCCGTCGCGGTAGTCGAGTAAGTGGGCGTCGAGGCGTCGTAGAACGACGACCAGCCGTCGACCGTGCCGTCCGAGAAGGTGTACTGCGCCAGCACTTGCGGCAGTGACTGTGCGCCCGCAGGCAGCGCCAACATGAAGGCGCCCGCCAGCAAGGCCGTTGCGGCCATCGTGAGCGGGCGGCACCGGGCCGCCAGATGGGACAAGCTTCGCGCGCGATGAAACATGAGAGTCTCCCCGAGTTCTTATAGGCGCACCTGGGCGCACTGCCGTCATCACCGGCCGAATCTAACGGCCGTGTGGTAGCGGTATCAGGCTAGCGCTGCGGGCGGTAATTGTCAAAAGCGGCGCTCGAGGCGGCGTCCGCGACTCATCGGGGTGCATTATGGTAAACGGCTGATGTTACCGCTACCTGGAGCTCGGCCTCCTGCCGTTACCGGGAGCTCGGCGCCGGGGCATCTACGCCGCGACCCGGGTCTCGTCCGCGATCATCTCCTCGAGGCGCTCGAGATCGGGCACCTGTGGTGTCTCGTTGACCATCCGCACCTGGCAGATCACCGGCGCGCGCTCCGGAAACACGCGCGAGTTGTCCGGCCGCACGACATCCGAGCTGACTCGGACCAGCTGCGGGAAGCCCTGCGACACCAGCGCGAAGTAGCCGCCGTCGAGCCGCGTTCCCAGGCAGTGAAATACCACGACGCGAGTACGCCCCGACGGCGCCGGAATGGTCTGCCCGCAGGCTCCCTCGAAGGAGACCAGCGGTACCGCTTTGCCGCTCCACGGAACCGTGCCGATGTACCACGGCGGCGCGCCCGTCATCTCCGACGGCACCTGGAAGCCGACCACTTCGGCAACACAGGCCCGCGGCACGATGAGCCGCCCCTCCGCCAGGGGAATCAGCAGGCTGTAGATCTCCTGTACACGCTCGCTCATGTGCTCACCGACCCTCGGCCTGCAGCGGCTCGTCCTCCAGGGCGCCGTCCTGCGCCGCGCGCCGGCGCTCCACCAGCGGCGCGATCGCGTCCAGCAGCTCGGCCTCCTGGTACGGCTTGCCGAGATAGTCGTCGACTCCCAGCTCGATGGCGCGCGCCCGGTGCTTCTCGCCCACGCGCGACGTGATCATGATGATGGGGATGTCTTTCAGACGCGCGTCGTTGCGCACGTGGGCCGCAACCTCGTAACCGTCCATACGCGGCATCTCGATGTCGAGCAGGATGATGTCCGGCACATGATCCTGCAGCACCCCGACCGCATCCATGCCGTCGCGGGCCGTCAGCACTCGCATGCCATTCCGTTCGAGCAGACGCTGCGTCACGCGCCGCACGGTGATGGAATCGTCGACGACCAGCGCGAACGTTCTCCGGTCCTCCTTCTCTCGCGGAACTGCCGGAAGCTGCGCGCGGCCGCGCCACTCGGCGCGCACCAGCGC
>JASHVV010000166.1 GCA_030044385.1 Gammaproteobacteria bacterium | reverse complement strand
GAGCCTGGTTGCCGCCTGCATTGCGGCCTGCGTGCCTCTGGTGCCGCAGAGCAACGCCTCGGCGACCGCAATCACCGCCGCTGTCCAGTGCTTGACATCGTGCGCCTTCTTGACTGGCACCCCGCTCCTCGAGACGAGAATGGTGCCGATGGCTATCTCGGCGGCACCGGTCTCGTCCGCCCAGCTGATGCCGGCCTCCGAAAGCGCGGCACGCGCGCCCGGCGACATTTGGCGGGCAACCAGGATTACGTTCCGCTTCGCCCGCCTTTTGAGTACGGCGCGAACGTCGCCCAAATGGCCGGGGCCGATCCACTTCACTTCAACGGGCTGCCCGTTCACATTGAAATTAGCGGCTCTATCGGCGCTGGTCGCCTTGATTCTCACGGTGGGCGGGAAAACGGCGCGGACGGCCCGCTCTCCGCGGTCGCGGCTACGAGACGAGATCACATTCTGGCTTGTGCCCATGCCTCTATACATCACTTATTTATTATACATCAGTCCTGTACTGATGTACAGATCATGAGTGAGGTTATTGTGTTCCGTACGCCGACATGTGCCAAATGGCGCCCACACTGGAAAAGCCAGTCCGGACCGCAAATCGCCCGCGCTGGGCTTCCGGAGTGAAGGCACGTCCCAGGAGGGCCGATTCGGGGGTTAAACGCCCGGTTTTCATTTAAGCCGGGTCATTTGCGTAGTAACACCCGCTTCATCTCCCCGGCGAGCCTTTCGGCGCTGACGCCGGCACCGATGCGGGCGCCACCGCCGGCGGCGCCGCGCCCAGAGTCATCACCGACCGATCCCCGTTAGCCTCGTCGATCTCCACCGACCGGACATTCCCCTCCGCCCCCTCGATGGAAATCCTCCGCACGCTCCGCGCGGTCTTCTCATCCCGCGGCACCAGCCCCAGTCGCCAGTGCTGCAGATTCCCCGCGAAGCTGACTTGGAACACCTGCTCGAGCGCCGCGCGATCCCCCGCCATCGTCGCCCGAACCGCATCCACATAAGGCGCCACCTGCGGATACGAGCCCAGGTCCAGGTGAACTGTGCGCCGCCCCCGCTGCAGGGTCACCTCGCCATGATCCAGGACAACCGACTCCGCCTTGGGGCTCAACGTCCTCTTCTCCAAATGATCCGGAGCGTCATAGATCAACACCCCCGACGACGTCAGCGGCCTCTCCAGCACCGCCAGATAGTCCTTCTCGACATAGGTCACCTCCCCATGCCGGCGCCGAGCCAGCAGCCGCATCAAATCGTCGAGATTCGGTCGGGCCGCGGCCGCGGCGAGGCCAGCGCATCCCCACACGCACATCACGATCGCGAATATCCTCGGCATCACTGCCAAAACCGATAGAAATTGAACCAGTTGTAAGGATACCCCCGGCAATACTCCTCCAACCTCCCCACATACCGCCCCACCGCCTCCCGCACCGCCGCCTCCCTCTCCTGGGCGGCCACCCCAGAAAAGTCCGCAATCTCCTCGAACACGACCCGATATCGATTCCCTCCCAGATACAACCCCAGCATCAAAATCACCCGCCTCCCCAACAGAGCCGCGGCCCGCATCGGCCCGAGCGGAAACTTCGCCATCCCTCCCAGGAACGGCAACTCCATCACCGCCTCGCCCCCGGGCGTCCGGTCCCCCAGCATCCCCACGAACACTCCCTCCTCGAGCAGATCCCGCACCCTGAGCATCGCCTCCACGCTTCCCAGCGCCACCATGTCCACCTGGGCCGCCGGATTGATGGCCGCCAGCATGGCGTTGAGCTTGCGCGCCGTGTCCTCGTAAGCCACCATCGCCACCCGCAGCCCCGACCGCCGCCGCCCGATCGCCCGCGTGACCTCGAAGCTGCCGAGATGCGCCCCGAGGAGAATCGCGCCGCTCCCCGGGCGCAGACTCGCCGCCATGAGCTCTTCCCCCACCGTCGAGATGTCGAACAGCTCGAAGCGCTCGTTGAGCAGGTACACCCGGTCGTGGATGGTGGTGGCGAAGCTCAGCAGCTGCCGGTACCGGTCCCGCGCCCGCGGCCGCCGCCCGAGCACCCGCCGCAGGTAATCGAGCGCGGCGCGCCGCGCCTGGGGCGCGAACAGGAAAAAATAGAGGGCGATTCCATGGAGGACCACGCGTCCTGCCGGACGTCCCAGCCGCAGGGAGATGACAGTCATGATGCGCAGCAGCCAGACGCTGCCGCGCTCGCGAGTGTCCCGCCACTCGGCTGCGGTCATGTCGGCGCCAGCTGCCCCGTCGCGACTGTCCGCCCGCCGGTCGAGATCGTGAACCGGATCGTGCCGCTCGCGAGCCGCTCGTGCTCGAGCCGCAGCGGCTCTCCCGGGCTCGCCGGGCGCAGGAACTTCACCGACGCGATTCGCCAGCCGGCCGGCTCCACCCCCAGGGTCCGCTCGATGACCCTCATCGCCTCATCGAGCAGCACCACGCCCGGCAGGATCGGCGAGCCTGGAAAGTGGCCCTCCGTGGCAGGGTGCGGCACCGGCAGCGGGAGCGGAAGCGGCGTCCGGGTCACTGACGGCTCACACGCGCCGGGCGGCAACCGAAGCGCCCGCCGCGAGCGTCCGTAGCGACTCCCGCGGGAGCTTGCCCGTGCTGTTGCGCGGCAACCGGTCGACCAGCAGCAGCGGACGCGGCAGGAACACGGGATCGATCCGCTGGCGCAGCTCCTCCGTCAGGTGCCGGGCATCGAGCCCGGGCGCCACGACCGCCGCGGCCACGCGAGTCACACCGGCGGTGGAAGTCTGCGGCTCCTCGGGGAAGAAGAACACGCCGTCCACCACCCCCGCGATGGAGTTGAGTTGGTGCGTCAGGTAGGCGAGCGAGCTGCGCTTGCCCGCGATGTTGACGAGATCGGCGAGCCGGCCGTGGAGCAGGAAGCGCTCCGCGTCGATGACCTCCAGCTCATCGCACATCGGCGTCGGTTGCTCGAGATGACCGCCCCGCGCCCAGGCGCGGCCCTCATCGAGGGTCAGACAGACGCCCGGCCAGAGGCGCCACTCGCGCTCGCGCGCGGTCCGGCGCGTGGCGAGCTGACCGCTCTCCGTCGAGCCGTAAATCTCCATGAGCGGCGCGCCGAACCGCTGCTCCGCCTCCCGCGCGAGCTCCTGCGAGAGCGGCGCCGTCGCCGAGACGATGAGGTCCGCCGGCGGCACTTCGGCTTGCGAGGCGAGCAGCGCCCGCAAATGGATCGGCGTGGAGACGAGCGTGCGCGGGCGCGGCAGGCGCTCGAGCGCGGCGCAGACGTCGGCGGGGTAGAACGGGTGCTCCGCGCAGAGCCCGTTCGCGCTCTGCAGCGCAACCAACACGCTCGACTCGAAACCATACATGTGCTGGGGCGGAACGGTCGCCAGCATGGCATGCGCATGGCCGTCCATCAGGCCGAGCCGCTCCGCCTCGTCGCGCACGCAGCGGACCAGACGGCCCCAGGTCTTGCGGTGCGGAACGGGCAGGCCGCTCGACCCCGAGGTGAACACGATGGCCGCCGTCTGCGAGGCGTCGATCTGCGGCACGTGCCAGTCGCGCGCCTCGGGTCCATCCTCCGACGTCGAGTACCGCACCTGCGGCAGCCCGATGTCGCGCGGCTCCTGGTCCGTGAGGCAGAAGACATCCGGCGCGAAGGCGGTGAGCCGGCGAATCACTTCCGGCGTGTGTGTCGGCGGCAGCAGACTCACCTTGCGGGTCAGCAGGCTCGCGGCGAACCCGACCGTGAAGCGGTAGCGGTCCGCACAGACGTTGAGGACGTGACCGCCTGGCGGCAGGCGACGACTGAGCCGCGCGACGTCGGCCAGGAATTCCGCGGCGCTGACGGGAACGTCCCCGCGGTAGGCGACCGCCTGGCCGGGCGCAGCGTGCGAGATCAGCGGGAACGTGGCCAGAGATTACTTCGTCCGGTGAGCGGCGATGTACTCGGCCAGCCGGCGCAGGGAGCGGAAGATCCTCTCGTTGTCTTCGCCGTCCGCGCGCAGCTGGACCCCGTAGCGCTTGGAGACCACCAGCGCGATCTCCAGGATGTCGATGGAGTCGAGGCCCAGGCCCTCGCCGTAGAGCGGGGCGTCCGGGTCGATCCGGGAAGCGGGGAGCTCGAGATTCAGGGCCTCGACGATCAGCGCCGCGAGCTCATGGGCCAGCTCATGCGCCGGTTCCGCGGGCTGCAGCAGGGGTGAGGCAGTATTGGGCATCGTCGTCGTTCTGAACGCTTTTCCGGGCGCAACGGGCA
Source organism: Gammaproteobacteria bacterium (assembly GCA_030044385.1). Lineage (GTDB taxonomy): Bacteria > Pseudomonadota > Gammaproteobacteria > Steroidobacterales > Steroidobacteraceae > 13-2-20CM-66-19. Next base: position 6,338 of record JASHVV010000166.1, on the reverse strand, counting down.
ACCGCGGCCCCCAGCATGGCGGCCGACCCCCCTTTGCGATGGAGCTATGATGATACAAGCGCGAAGCGGCTGGCAACCGCGCAGCGCGTCAAGTCTGGCGCAAGCGGCGTACCGCGAGCACCGGCAGCCGCAGCAGGAATCCCGCCAGCAGCCGCAGGTGCATCCAGGTGAGGAGGGCGTTGTCGCGCCCGTAGTTGAAATGCGACACGCCGCCTTCCGCGGGCGTGAAATACCTCACGGCGGCGGGCAGGTTGCGCGCCGGAACCCCGCGCCAGGAGAGGCGCACGGCCGCCTCCACGTCGAAGTCGAACCGGCGCATGCCGAGGCTCGAGCGCATCGCGCCCAGGAGCGGTGCGATGGGATAGACGCGGAAGCCGCAGAGCGAGTCATGGATGCCGGCCCAGAGCGTCTCGAGATTCGCCCACCCGTTCGAGATGCGCCGGCCCTGCACCCGCAGCGCCGGCGCGCTCGCGTCGAAGACCGGCTCGCCGAGGATCATCGCCTGCGGCTGCTCGCGCGACTCCTGCATGAAGGCGCCGATGCGCCCGGCCGGGTGCTGGCCGTCGGAGTCCATCACCAGGGCATGCGTGAAGCCGCGGTCCAGCGCCTGCTCGAGGCCTGCGCGCACCGCCACGCCCTTGCCGCCGTTGCGCGGCCGGACCAGCACCTCGAGCCCGGGGTCCTCGCGCGCCATCGCGAGGAGCGCCGCGGCCGTCCCGTCGGTGCTGCCGTCCACGACCACCCAGACCGGCTGCCACTGCTCCCGCGCGGCCCGCACCGTGTCGAAAACCTTTCCGCCCGGGTTGTAGCTCGGAATGAGGACCAGGTGGGTCGTCGAGGCAGGACTCATCGCCCGCTCAGCGCGCTTGCGCGGCGGGCGCCGGCAGCCAGGCGTGCTGCGGCGCCCGCGCGAGCTCGACGGCGTACTCCCGCTGCAGGGCCTCGAGGCCGCTCGCCCTGTCCGCCGGCGGCTCGAGCCGGCTGCCGAGCCGCACGCGGCAGCGGATGGGCATGCGCGGGACCCTGAAGAACGGCCAGCCCTTGCCGAGATACGGCGAGTCCGTCTCGATGAGCGCCACCTGGATGGGAGCCCGGGCATGGTGCGCGATGACCGCGGCGCTGCCGGTCAGGACGTTGACGGGGTGGTGCGTGGTGCGCGTGCCCTCGGGAAAGAGCAGCACCAGCGCCCCGCCGCGCAGCTCCGCCACCGCATCCTTGATCATCCGCAGCGGCGGATCGCTGCGGATGAAGCCCGCGAGCCGCGCGCCGGCGCCCAGGAAGACGTTGTTGAGCAGCGCCGGCTTCATGATGCAGGCCAGGTCCGGGAGGCGCGTGAGGATGAAGACCGCATCGATCAGGGACGGGTGGTTGGGAGCGAGGATCACCGGCGGGCCGCCGCGCAGGGCATCGAGGGCGGTGACATCGAGCTCGTAAGCGCCGCTCAGCGTCAGAAACCGCACGTACAGCCGAAAGCCCGCCATCATCGTGTAGCGCGCCCCGGCCCGGCGCCAGCGGCGCGGCAGCGGCGAGAGCAGCAGCAGCGCGAGGATCGTCCAGCCGAGGATCATGACGGCCAGCACCGCCATCAGGGCGTAGGCCGTCAGGTATTCGCGGGCTCGCTTCAGGACCATTCCCGGGCGCGGCTCCCGAACGCCTCGATCTCGACCGCGAGGTCCTGCCGGCAGATGTCCGCCTCGAGGTAGATCACCGGCGCTTGCGCGCCGATCGCCTCCGTGAGCTGCGCGCGGACCAGGGGCAGGTCGCGCGGATCGCGGACATAGACCTTGTAGGCGAGGGCGTCGAGCGGCAGCGTCCTGCCGAGCGCCGTGCGCCCGGCCTCCGCGAGCAGCGCCTCGATGTTGCGCAGGGTCTCGCGGGTCTGCGCAACCGGGTCGCCGGTGTGCATCGTGCGGTGGCCGACGATGCTCGCCGTGCCCGAGATGAAGAGCGCGGCCGCCTCGTTCCGGCCCAGCACGGCGGCGCGCGAGAACGCGGGACTGCGCGGCCCATACCGCGCCGGGTAGTGATAGGCGCTCACCTGCCGCGGGTTCTCGATGAGGGCGGGCGCCATCCGGCTGGCGAGAAAGTAGATGACGAGGGGACTGCCGGAGGCGGCGCCCAGCGCGCTCGCGGCCGGCACGCTGCCGGCGACCGAGCGCCCGCACGCGATCAGCGCCTCCTGCCGGGCGCTGTTGAATTGCCGGTAGCGCTCGAGGCCGTGCGTCTCGAGGTTGATGTCGGGAATGTAGTTCCAGACGCGAACCAGGTGCGGATGGCCGGCGGCGGCCAGGGTCGCGAAGATGTCGCGGTACGCTCGCGCGGTCGCCTGGTAGAGCGCGGAATGCCGCCCGGGATTGGCAACGGCCGGTACGTCATGCTCATCCAGGGACACGCTGCCGAAGAGGACGTCAGAGCTGCACGTGTAGCGAACGTGTCCATGGGTTCCGGCGCGCACCTCCTCGCCGGCGCGCCAGAGCTCCAGCACCTCGCCCGCCTCGCCGAGCACCGGCATGGACACCTCGGCGACCGGAAATCCGGGATCGCCGGCCGCCGCGCGCCGCCGCGGCAGCCGATCGAAGACCGCGCCGCCGAGCACGCCGCGCGGCCACTCCCTGGAGCGGCCGCCGGTGGTGACGTATTCGAGCTCGAGAGCCGGGAGCCGATCCATCAGCCTGCCGCCGCCGCAGCCGACGATCGCATGTTGGCCGAATGCCGGCGCAGGGCGGCGAGCGAGCGCCGGGGAGTCAGTATCGAGACCAGGTAGTAGAGCATCTTGAATGCGCGCAGGGCGTTCCAGATCGGCGTGCGGCCGTAGATGTCGCCGGCGAGGAGGGAGAGCAGCGCCTCCCGCATCCGCAACGGGTTGTGCGGGTCCATGAAGAGCTCTCGCATCGCCGGGCGCGTCATGCGGTAGATATACCAGGAGAAGGCCCGCGGCCCATGACGCGATACCCGCGCGAAGTGTCGGAAGGCCGCGCCGCGGCGCGCCGGCTCCCGCAGGGTGAGATCGAGCGCCTCGGCGGCCGCGGCTCCCCCCTGCATGGCGAAGAGCACGCCGGAGGAGAACACCGGATCGATGAACGAGTACGCGTCCCCGGTGAGGAGGAAGCGCTCCCCGTGGGGGTGCGCGCAGCGGTAGGAGTAGTTGCCGGTCGCCTCGACCTCGCTCGCCAGCTCCGCGGATGCCAAGCGCTCGGCGAGCGCCGGCGACTGCGCGATCGTGTCGAGGAAGAACTCGCGCACCGGCTTCGCGCGCCGCTTCATGTAGTACGGCCAGGCCACCGCGCCGACGCTGGTGATGCCGTCGGCGAGCGGGATGTACCAGAACCAGCCGTGCTCGAACCAGAAGATGGAGATGTCCCCGGCGCGGCGCGGGTCCTCGTGCCGCCAGGCGCCGCGGAAGTGCGCATAGACGGCGGCGCTGTCGTGCCGGCGGTTGCGCCGCTTGGTGCCGAGCCGCGTGCCGAGGAAAGTGTCGCGACCCGAGGCGTCGATCAGGAACCGGCCCCGCCAGCTCTCGGCGGCGCCGCTCTCGTGCTGGCCGTCGACACGCACGCCGTCCTCGCCGAGAAACGCCACCTCCCTGGCGCGGCATCCCTCCACGATCCGCGCGCCGAGCGCGCCCGCGCGGCGGATGAGGATCTCATCGAGCTGCGAGCGGCGCACCTCGTAGGAGTGGGGCATCTCCTTGTTCCAACTGTCGGCGAAGCGATACGACTGCGTGCGGCCGTGACCGGGCGAGTAGAACTCCACGCCCCATTTCTCCATGCCGACCGCGCGCACCGCCTCGGCGATGCCGAGGCGGCGAAAGAGCGGCAGGTTGGCCGGCAGCAGCGACTCGCCGATGTGGAAGCGCGGGTGGTGCGCCTTCTCCAGCAGCACGACGCGGTGGCCGCCCTCGGCCAGCAGCGCCGCGGCGGTCGAGCCTGCGGGCCCGCCGCCGATGACGATCACGTCGGCTTCCGAGTCCGCTGCCGTCATCGGGTGGTTACCGCGAGGCGGTCGAGGACGCAGGCGGACGCTCGACGAAATCTTTCATCTTCTGCGTCTCCGTGCGGACCTTGGAGCCCACGTGGTGTGCGCCGCGGGAGATGGCGTGACCCGCCTGCTTCGCATCGCGCGCCACGGCGTGGCCGACCGTCTTCGACTGGCGCTTGATCTGCGAGCGCGTGCCGCGGGTACGGTCGGCGATGGTGCGGCCGAGCCGGCGGGAGCGATCGGCGATCGTATGACCGACTTGCTTCGCGTCCCGCGAGACCACGTGGCCGATATGCCGGGCGTCCTGCTTGACCGTCGGGACGTCCGCGCGGGCGGCAAGCGGGCAAAGCGCGACGGCTGCGGTCGCCGACAGGACGATGAGAGCGATGGATGACGGCTTCATTGGGGTGTAGGTCGGGCGGTGAGGACCGGGCGGCATGTTACCGCAACCCCCTGGGGCGTAAAGCTGCACAAACGTCACAACCTTCGGGCAGACTTGGCCGGATGCGCTTCGAGCTCCCGATCTCCGTCGCCAAGAACCGGTATGTTCCCGGCCGCTGGGACGTGGTCGCCTTCGTCCTGGTCTTCGCATTCTTCGCCTACCTCGGCGATAGCGCCCACGGTCTGACCGGATCGCTGGCGCATCTGGAGGCGCAGCCGATCTCCCTCGACCCGCGGTACCTGCCGGGGTATGCGGCGCAGACGGCGCTGCGGATGCTGGTGGCGATGGGCGCCTCGCTCGTCTTCACCTTCACGTACGCGACCCTGGCTGCCAAGAGCAAGCGCGCCGCGAGCGTGCTGATCCCGCTCCTCGACATCCTGCAGTCGGTGCCGATCCTCGGCTTCTCCATCACCATCGTCTTCTTCCTGTCGCTGACACCCGGCCGGGTGGCGGGCGCGGAGATGGCGGCCATCTTCCTCGTCTTCACCAGCCAGGCGTGGAACATGGCGTTCAGCTTCTATCACTCGCTGCGCAGCATTCCGGACGAGCTGGACGAGGCGGCGCGCGCCTTTCACCTGGGTCCCTGGATGCGCTTCTGGCGCCTCGAGGTGCCGTTCGCCATGCCGGCGCTCATCTGGAACATGATGATGTCGATGTCGGGCGGCTGGTTCTTCGTGGTGGCGGCGGAGGCGATCAGCGTCGGAAACACCACGGTTACGCTGCCCGGCGTCGGCTCCTACATCGCGCGCGCCATCCAGGAGCGGAGCCTGACCGCCATCGGCTGGGCCATCCTGGCGATGTTCATCGTCATCCTGATCTACGACCAGATCCTCTTCCGGCCGCTCACCGCCAGCGCCGACTGGTTCCGCCTGGAGCAGGAGGCGGGGCTGACGCCGTCGAGCTCCTGGGCGCTCACCATGATGAGACGCTCGCGCCTGCTGGCCTTCGGCCGCGGGATGTTCGGCTCCATGATCGAGCTGGGATTCAACCGCGGGCGTGTCCATAGACCGTGGGCGTCCCGCGCAGGCGGGTCCGCTGCGAGCACGCTCCTGGGGGACTTGGCGTGGTATGTGCCCGTCGCCGCGGTGGTCGCGCTCGCCGTCTGGCGGATCGCGCACTTCGTGCTGGCGCACATCCCGCTGGCGGAAGTCGGACACGTCATCGGGCTGGGCAGCCTGACGCTGCTGCGGGTCGTGGTGCTCATCGCGCTCGCGAGCGTGGTCTGGGTCCCCATCGGGGTGTACATCGGGATACGGCCGGCCCTGGCGCGGACGGCGCAGCCGATCGCCCAGTTCCTGGCCGCCTTCCCGGTCAACCTGCTCTTCCCCATCGTCGTTTCCGGCATCGTGGCGCTGAAGCTCAACCCGAACATCTGGCTGAGCCCGCTCATGATCCTGGGGACACAGTGGTACATTCTCTTCAACGTCATCGTGGGGGCGTCCTCGCTCTCAGCCGACCTGAAATACGCGGGCGAGAACCTGGGCGTGCGCGGCTGGCTCTGGTGGCGGCGGATCGCCTTGCCGGCGGTGTTCCCGTTCTACGTGACCGGGGCGATCACGGCCTCGGGCGGCTCCTGGAACGCCAGCATCGTCGCGGAGGTCGCCGACTGGGGCAGCAAACATCTCACCGCCGCGGGCCTGGGCGAGTACATCGCCGACGCCACGAGCGCCGGGGACTTCCCGCGGACGGTGCTCGGCATCGCGGTGATGAGCCTCTTCGTGGTGGTGGTGAACCGCCTCTTCTGGCGGCCCCTGTATGCGCGCGCGGAGCGCAAGTTCCGCATAAGCTGACCTGACATCGAGACGGCCTCCTCCATGAATGCCAACGCCCTAGCGCTCAACCTCGCACCGCTCCTCGATGTGCAGGGCGTCTGCAAGTCCTTCCGCAAGCCGGATGGCGACGAGCTGGTCGTCCTCGA
>JASHVV010000165.1 GCA_030044385.1 Gammaproteobacteria bacterium | reverse complement strand
AAGGGCACGATGGTGTCGATGTTGAGCGCCAGCACGAGACCCAGCGCCACGCCGAAAGCGACGCCCAGCCAGCCGATGACCAGTCCCTGCGTGAGGAAGACGCCCATCACCCGCCGCGGCGAGGCGCCGAAGGTGCGCAGGATCGCGATGTCGGTGCGCTTGTCGGTGACCACCATGACCAGCATCGCCACGATGTTGAATGCCGCCACCGCCACGATGAGCAGCAGGATGAGCGACATCATGGTCTTCTCGATGCGGATGGCGCGGAAGTAATCCGCGTTGTCCTGCGTCCAGTCGATGACCTGGAAGCCGCCCGGGAGCCGCGCGCGCACGCCGGCGGTGAGCACCGGCGCCGCCAGCGCATTGCGGTAGCGAACCCGAAGCCCCTGATCGGCCCGGGCCGACGGACCGAGCGCGCGCACGTCATCGATATCGGCGAACACCAGGCTGGCGTCGCTGTCCGACAGGCCGACTTCAAACACGCCCGCCACCTTGAACTGGCGCAGCTTCGGCGTCGGCAGGCCGCCGGCCGCGACGGTCGGGATGAGCAGCGTGATCGAGTCGCCCGGGGCGAGCCCGAGCTGCTCGGCGATCACCTCCCCGATGATGACTCGATCGGAGCCGGCCGTGAGGTCGGACAGCCTGCCCTCGGTGATCGCGCCGACGAGGTGCGTGACGGACGGCTCCGCCCGCGGATCGATCCCCCGCAGCTCCACGGGCAGCATCTCCGGGGTGCGCACGGCGAGCGCCTGGATCTGGGCATAGGGCGCCACGCCCACCACTCCGGGGGCGGCACGGACCGCCCGGGCCGCGAGCTGCCACTGCTCGGGACTCGGCGCCGCCTCGCTCTGCGTCTGCGCCGGCACCACGCGCGCGTCGGCATCCAGGGCGAGGAGCCGCTGCCTGAGATCGCCCTCGAAACCGTTCATCACGGAAAGAATGACGATGAGCGCCGCGACGCCCACGCAGACGCCGGCGAGAGAGGTCCAGGTGATGAAGGAGACGAAAAACTTGTGGGAGCGCGCGCGAACGTAGCGCAGCCCCACGAAGAGCGACAGCGGGTGGAACATCCTGGTCATTTAACCATATTGGCGCCGCGGGCCGCCCGACCTTGACGGGGTTCACAGATCGGCGGCGCGACCGGGGCGGCCGGCTTTGACAGATTCCTGCCGGGTGTATAGTCACGCGGGATCCGTGGAGGTTCCGTATGCGCTCGGGAAAACTACTGATACTGCTGATCGGCTGCGCCATCGCCGGGGGTGCGGGGGCGGAGACGGTGGTGATCGGCGGACACGTGCAGATCGAGCAGTCCTCGGTCGCGCGGCCGGGACGCGGCACCACCATGCACGAAGTCGAAGCGAAATTCGGCGCGCCGCAGAAGGAGTACCCGGCCGTGGGCAAGCCGCCGATCACCCGCTGGGACTATCCCGGTTTCTCGGTCTACTTCGAGTACAGCCGGGTCGTGCACTCGGTCGTCCACGGCTAGCCGCTCCTCGCCCGCGGCGCCGGGACCGATCCCCGCGCCTGCCCTTCCTCCGGGCCTGTGATACCCTTGGGATTTGACAGAATAATGCCCTGGGGATCAGCCAATTGTCCGCCGATGAGCCTCTGAAGACCCGCATCGAGGAGCTGGTGCGAGCCGGCGCCGTACGCCGCAAGCTCGCGGCCGCGCAACTCGAGGCGGAGATCCGGCGGCGCGAGGAAGTCCTGCGCCGCACCTTTCGCCGCTACCTCTCGCCGCGGCTGGCCGACAAGATCCTGGAGGACGCGCAGCTGCGCGACACGCTGCTGTCCACGCAGGACCTGCGCGCCCATGCGGTGGTGCTGTTCGCGGATCTGCGCGGGTTCACGACCATCTCGGAGCGGCTGGAGCCGAGCCAGGTGGTGCCGCTCCTCAACGAATACTTCTCGCTGCTCACCGAGATCACCTTCCGCCACGACGGCACGGTCTTTCACATGGCCGGAGACTGTCTGATGCTCGGCTTCGGCGTGCCGCTCGAGCAGTCGGACAGTCCGGGCCGGGCCGTGCGCGCGGCACAGGAGATGCTGGAGAATTTCAAGGGGCTGGCGCACTCGTGGAAGGACCGGTATGGAGTCGACGCCGGCCTCGGCATCGGCATCAACGAGGGCGACGTGGTGGCGGGCAACATCGGCTCGAGCTCATACATGAGCTACACCCTCATCGGCGACACGGTGAACGTGGCCGCGCGGTTGTGTCAGCGGGCCCGCGCCGGTGAGATGCTCTTCTCGCGCTCGGTCAAGCAATCGCTCGATGCGCTCGGACTCGACATCGGCGCGACGCCGCTGCCGCCGATGCAGGTGCGGGGCCGCTCCGGCTCGATCGACATTTTCTGCGTGCCGGTCGAGGAGCGCATGCACGTTACGGAAATCCCCGTCGCGATTTGAGAGTCCTCAATCCGCCCGTCCCGAGTGCCGCGCGGCGGCATCTGCGCTGGCATCAGCTTCACGGCAGCGCGGCGGCTCTCGCGCTCGCCGAGGCGACCCGCTCGGATCAACGGCTGTATGTCGTCGTGGCCGATGCGGCGCGCGAGCTCGATCGGCTCGCGGCGGAGCTGCGCTTCTTCGCCGGCGAGCGCCTGCCGCTCCTCGCCTTCCCCGACTGGGAAGTGCTGCCCTACGATCTCTTCTCGCCTCACCCCGACATCATCTCCGAGCGGCTGCGGACGCTCTTCGAGCTGCCTCAGACCCGGCACGGATGTCTGATCGTCGCCGCGGACACGCTGATGCAGCGCCTGCCGCCGAAGCAGTACGTCCAGAGCCGGGCGTTCGAGCTCACGCGCGGGCAGGCGCTCGAGCTCGAGCCCTTCCGCCAGAGGCTGACGGACGCCGGCTACGCGAGCGTGAGTCAGGTCACGAGCCCCGGCGAGTTCGCGGTGCGCGGCTCGCTCTTCGACGTCTTTCCGATGGGCGGCGCGGCGCCGCTGCGCATCGATCTTTTCGATGAGGAGATCGAGGCGATCCGCCGCTTCGATCCCGATTCGCAGCGCTCCCTCGACGCCCTGGACAGCGTGCGCCTCTTGCCTGCGCGCGAGATGCCTCTCGATGCCGAAGCAGTCAGGGAGTTCCGCCGCCGGTTCCGCACGCGCTTCGAGGGCGATCCGACTCGAACCCCCCTCTACCGCAGCGTCAGCGAGGGCCTCGCGCCGGCGGGCATCGAGTTCTACGTGCCGCTCTTCTTCGAGCAGACCGCCACGCTGCTCGATTACCTGCCCGCCAACGCGGTCATCGTGCGCGATGCCGCGCTGGCCACCGCGCTGGAGAAAGCGTGGAGCGGCATCGAGACCCGCTATGAGGACCGCCGGCACGACATCGAGCGTCCCGTGCTCGCCCCCGCGGAGCTCTTCGTCGAGCCGCGGGAGCTCGAGGCCAGGCTCGAAGGCTTCGCCTCCGTCAC
>JASHVV010000164.1 GCA_030044385.1 Gammaproteobacteria bacterium | reverse complement strand
GGCCGTGAGAACCGGACGGCTGCTGGCCTTCGAGGATCAGCGGTTCAGCGGGTTGGGGCCGGGTATCGTCGACGCAACGGCGTCCTTGTGCCGGAAGGTCGCGGCCCTGGGCACGGGGCCCGGACCGAAGTAGGCCGGGGCGTCCCAGGTGGCACCGCCCCTACGGATAATCCGGTATCGCACCGGGACCGGCGCTCTGGTAGAGTCCGTTTGTTGGTTGGAGAGTCATCGATTACAATGACTTAGGGCCGGGACAGGGCAGCAGCGCTTCGACGATGGACAGGTTCAGCTCGTTCGCTGTGCACATGCTGCTGTATGTCCTCTGCACGGCACTGGTGTCCCTGTCGGTCATCGCCGATGCGCGCGCCAACGACCTCAAGCATTTCAACCTGCCCGCCGAGCCGTTGCCGCAGGCGCTCATCGATTTCTACGACCAGTGCGGCATCAAGCCCGGGTTCTCGCCGACCCCCCAGATGGAGAAGGCGAAGAGCAATCCCGTCGCCGGCGTCATGGCGAGCTCGGCGGCCCTGGCGCTGCTGCTCAAGGGGACCGGCTACACATTCCGGCTCTACGCCGACAATTCGTTCGATGTCGTCCCGGCCGGGCAGCCGCCCGACGCGCGGGCGCCGACGGCCGAGGGCGTCGCCAGCGCCGCGCCGCAGACGCCCGGACCGCTGGCGGCCGCGGAGCGGCAGGCCCGGCTGGAACAGGTGAATGTCACGGGGAGCCTGATTCCCGGCGCGCAGGATGCCGTCGCGCCCCTCATTTATCTGAAGCAGCAGCAGCTCGCCATGGCGAGCTACCCAACCGTCGAGGACGCCCTCTACTCATTGCCCATCATGTCTCTCAACGGCCCGCGCGAAGACCTCGGCATCGATAACAATTCTCAGTACGGCGCGGGGCTCGACCTGCGAGGCCTGGGTGTCGGCGCCACGCTGGTACTGGTGAACGGACAGCGGCAGCCGCTCTCGGGGTTCGATGGGGATTTCGTGGACGTATCCACGATTCCGTTGAGCGCGGTGGAGCGCATCGAAGTGCTGCCGGACGGCGCTTCGGCTCTCTACGGATCGGATGCCATCGCGGGCGTCATCAACATCATCATGCGGAATGACTTCCAGGGCGCCAAGACACAATTGCACTATGGGACGGCGATCGGCGGGCGGCGGGACCTCACGGCATCGCAGCTTTGGGGCACGCACTGGAGCACCGGTCATGCGATGCTGGCGTACGAATACTCCGACGCGACACCGCTCGCAGCTTCGCAGCGCCCGTACGCCGCCAACGCCGACAAGACGCCCTATGGCGGAGCCGATTACGACAGCTACTACACCGATCCCGGAAACATCCTGAATCCGACGACGCAGTTGCCGATATACGGCACTCCCGCGGGGCAAAGCGGTCAGGCGCTGACCGCGGCGACACTGTCGCCGCAAATCAATCTGCAGAATCAGTTTGCGCAATACCAGCTCTTCCCTGACGTCAGAGCGCATGAGCTGTACGGGACGGCAGCGCAGGACCTCAACTCGAGGCTGCAGTTATACGTGGAGGGCCGCTTCGCGGAGCGCGATACGTTGCAGGACAACTTCCCCGATACGGCGCTCCTGACGGTCCCGCCGTCGAATCCGTTCTATGTGAACCCGTTTCCGAGCGTGCCGTATACGCAGGTCGCGTACAGCTTTTCGGGCGACTACGGGCCTGCGGTGTATTCCGCAAGGACTCAGGTATACGTGGGAACGGCGGGCGCCAAACTGCAGATCGCGAATACCTGGCAGGCCACGTTGAGTGAATCGTACGGCCGGCAGTCGCTGCGGAGCGATGAGTTCAACCTCGCGGACCCCGATGCTCTGGCGGCGAGCCTGGCCGACACGGATCCGGCCACCGCCTTCGACCCGTTCGGCTCCGACACCAATCCGGCGACACTGGCGGCGATGGAGCGCGACTTTCCGCTTCATATGGCCTCGAGCATCGAGTCCACCCGCCTGCTGGCGGGCGGCTCGCTGTTCAGGATGCCGGCGGGCGACGCCAAGCTTGCCCTGGGCGTCGAGCGACGGGAGGAAGCTCTCTCCCACGATGTAGCCGACCCGCTCGACCCCGAGGAGGAGACGATTCCCGAGCGTTACTCCCGCCACGCGGTCGCGCTGTTCTCGCAACTCGACCTGCCTCTGATCGGCAATCCTACCCAGCCGCGCGCCGCGCCCCGATTGGAGTTGAACGTGGCCGGGCGTTACGAGCACTACAGCGATTTCGGCGGTACGTACGATCCGACGGTCCGAATGCAATGGGTTCCCGCGCAGATGCTGAAGGTGCGCGCGAGTTGGGGCAGGTCGTTCCGTGCCCCGACACTCGACAACCTATACGACACGTCGGCGAACGCGGCGGCCCTGATCGTGCTTCCCGATCCGCAGTCGTCGACCGGCCGCTCGCTGGTTCTGGTGGAGCAAGGCTCGAATCCAAGCCTGAAGCAGGAGACGGCCGAGACATGGACGGCGGGCTTTGACCTCGCCCCCAATTTCCTCACGGGCTCCACGTTCTCCCTCACGTATTACTCGATCGACTACTACAACCGCATCGCGCAACCGGGCGCGGACGATCCGTTCGCGATCCTGACCAATGGGGCGGAGTGGGCGCCGGTGATCAACCGCAATCCAACCTCGGCGCAGATCGCCGCGATCTGCAACAGTCCCGACTACGAAGGCTCGGCCTCGGCGTGCCTGGCGAGCTCGCCCGCGGCGATCATTGACGGCCGGTTGGCGAATCTCGCTGCGACCTGGACGACCGGGCTCGATCTCGAGGCGCACGATTCCGTGAAGGGGGCGCTGGGAGTCCTGGACTTCGGAGTGATCGGCAATTACGTCTTCAAGTTCGATCAGGCGGTCACGGATACCTCTCCCGCCGTGAACATCGTGAACACAGTCGCCAATCCGTTGGCGCTGCGCGTGCGCGGAGACATCGGGTGGAGCCGGGAAGGCGCGGGGCGGCCCGGGCCGGCGTTTGATCTGGTGGTGAACTATACGGGCGGATATAAGAATCCCGCCAGCACTCTCATCCCGAACGTATCTCCCTGGACGACTGTGGACGCCAGGGTGGCCTATAAGACGCTGCGAGATACCGGATGGCTGGGCGGGACGGAAATTTCACTGAACGCGGTGAACGTACTCAACCACGATCCGCCGTTCGTCGACAGCGAATTCGGTTATGACGTCTACAACGTACAGGCCATCGGGCGCGTCGTAAGCGTCGACGTCAGCAAACGCTGGTAGTCGCCGCGGCTTCAGTAAGCCTGGAAACCGAAGCCGGTGTCCATCTTCGCGCCAATCCATCCGCCGCGGGTGTCCGAAACCCTGCCCAGCTCGACGAGCTCCGCATCGACCTCGGTCTTCTGCTCCTGACGAGCCGTCTCGCCCTGATCGCCAGCGGTATGCAACGCGGTATCCGGAACGGAGTTCATGACCCACTCCTAGCCCGCACGATCGGGTGCGGTGGTGTTGACGGAACAACAATCCTACAACAAAACAGCCCCGCTGGCGATAGGCTCGCCGGCGGGGCCGCCGGGTCCCTGATGCTATGCGGCCCGCGCTTGCGCGGCGGCCGTTCCCCAGCCGACGTTATCCAGCACTCTGGCCACCGCATGGACGGTGGCCGCGATCCGCACGGCGCTCTGGACCGCCTCCCGGGGGAGGCCGTGCTGGCGGACCTGGCGCTCGTGGGAGGCGACGCAGGTGCCGCAACCGTTGATGGCCGAGACCGCCAGCGAGACGAGCTCGAAGTCGACCTTGTCTATTCCGGGGTTGCCGATGATGTTCATCCGCAGCCGGGCCGGCATCGTGCCGTATTCCGGATCCTCCACCAGGTGCAGGAAGCGGTA
>JASHVV010000163.1 GCA_030044385.1 Gammaproteobacteria bacterium | reverse complement strand
ATTCCCTGTTTGGTGCAGCAACGTGTCGAAGCGGCGCTCGAGTTTGGCGGCACGCTCCGCTGGGCGACGGCGTCGAAGCCCGAGAGCGGCGGCCGTCGCGGCGCCGCCCGCGGCAGCGAGACGCTCGAGCAGACTCTCGCGCAGCTCGCCGAGCGGGAATCGTGGAGCGACCCCGACCTGTTGAGCGACACCGGGGTCCGCCACCTGAAAGTCGAGATCGAAAAGCGAGCGTCCCGCGGCCGCCACCGCACGCTGCCGGCCTGAGCGGGCTAAACCAGAGTCATTGCGGCCCCTCGGGGAGGAGCGCCTGCAGGATCTTCGCGGTCAGCTCCCGCGGCATCTGCTTGACCAGCGAGCGCATCAGCTGCTTCTTCAGGTAGAGGATCTGCTGCGGCGACATGGGGCCGAGCATGCCGCGCTTGTCGGGCGGCAGATAGGGGACCGGATCTCCCTGGGTCTGGAACACGTAATGGTCGAACATCATGCGCCAGACTTCGCGGCGCTCGGGACTCAACTGCCGCAGCGCCAGCAGGGAGTGCACGAGCGCGCCGAAGGGCTCGGCCGCGAAGTCGGCCGGCTCGCACCACCAGAAGTTGATCGACAGGTTCACCGGCTCGAGGGCCTCGACGTTGTGCCACCAGAGGCTCGGGACGAACACGGCATCCCCCGGCTCGAGCTCCGCCGTCTGCGCGGCGGCGAGCGCCTGAGCGAAGCGCGGGTAGCGCTCGAGGTCCGGCGCCGCGACTCTCACCATGCTGGTCGGCTGCCCGCCCGGAGAGAGCTCGAGCGGTCCGACGTAGAGATTGGCGAGCTGGTCCGGCGGGAAGAAGGTGAAGCGCTTGCGGCCGATGATCGTGCAGTTGATGCCCTCCATGTTGTCATAGTGCGTGGCCGCGGTGACCGCGTTGCCCAGCCACACATAGGACCATGCCGACTTGCCCATCTGCGCCAGCACGCCCAGGGGGTTTTCCTTGCCGATCTGCGGAAAATAACGCTCCACCGAGCGCGCGCCCGAATAGATCGAGGGCGGGTCCGCAACGGTCCTGCAGGCCAGGATGTTGGCGAGAGCCGCATGCAGCGGCAGCTGCTGGTACTCGAAGTTGAGGCCCGCCAGGTCGTCGCGATAGAAGTAGAGGCCCTTGATCTCCGGGCGTCCGATCATGATCCGCAGCGGCTCGCCCGGGTCGCGGGCACGCACATATTCGTGCAGCGCCTCCGGGGATTGCGCGGCCACGCGCACGATCGGCCAGTGGTCGACGAACCCCTTGAGCACGGCCGGCTTGCCGCGGGGGAGGATCTCGTCGCGCAGCGTCTTCAGGTCGACATTGCGCCATTCCTGTACTTTGGGGAGTGAGGCGTGTTCCAGAGGAACGGCGGTCGACATCGAGCGGTCTCCGTGGGGGTCGGCCGGATCGTAGCACCCGGCGGCAGCCGGGCGATATCCCTGAGCTATCCCCGGGCTCTCCCGGGGGCTCAGTGCGGGCAGGCGACAGCGCCGGCGGCGCCGCTCTGCAGGCGGATGTTGGCGAGGCCGAGGGCCAGCTTGCCGCTCGTCTCGAGGGTGAAGGGCGTCCAGACGCGGCTCATGTTCTCGCCGGCCGCGGCGAAACAGGCCAGCGGGATCGCCAGGTGCCGCCATTGGCCGTGGGGCGCGGCACGCAGGTCCGCGGTGATGGGCACCGCGCCGCTGCAGGAGGCGCCGCAACCCATGCCGACCGTGACCGCGGCGCTCGGCGCTTCCTCCACGAGGTAGTCGAAGGCGAGGGCGAGCTCGCCGTTGGTCTGCCGCGTGAGGTCGATCGGCGTCGCGCCGGTGATTTCCGCGGTGGACTGGCCGGAGCCCGTCCAGTGAAGCAGTCGGGCCTCTTCCTGACGCGCCTCGTCGATCGCCGTCAGGACCAGGCGCTTGCTGTCGGATGCTCCGATGCCGTGGGGCAGGGGAGTCGCGCCGGCGTCGTCGGCGACCGCCCAGTGCCAGCCGGAGCCCGCACGGCCGGATGTGAAGAACACGCTGCTGTCGACCGTGGCGGCGGAGGGCAGGCCGGAAGCTTCCGGCAGCTTCGGCAGATCGCCGTTGCTGGCATCGCGCAGCCCGTAGCCGAAGGCGAAGAGCGGCTGGCCCGGAGTGTCGGTGCCGAACTGCAGCGGCGTGCGCGGCCAGGCAAAGGAGAGCTTCCCGCGGAAGTCGTAGCGAATCTCCCCGTCACGCCCGCGGAAGAGCACGTCGGCGACGCCTTCGCCCTCCGAGCCCGGGAGCCACGCCGCGACGAAGGCGTTGGAGGCATTGAGCTCCGGGTTGACCCACAGCGGGCGGCCGGAGAGGAAGACGGAGACGACCGGAATGCCCGCGGCATGCAGCCGCTCGAGCAGCTTCAGGTCCGTATCGTTGGCGGGGCTGAAGGCGAGATTCGGCACGTCACCCTGGAACTCCGCGTACGGCTTCTCGCCGTAGACGACGATGGCGACGTCAGGCTTGTGTTTGAAGGAACCGTCGCGACTCAACTGCGCCTCGCCGCCCGCGGCGCGCACCGCCTGCGAGATGCCCTGCCAGATCGACTCCCCGTGCGGGAAGTCCTTGTTGGTCGTGCCCGTGCCTTGCCAGGTGAGCGTCCAGCCGCCGCACTGCATCGGAATGTCGTCGGCGCCGTCGCCGGCGACCAGCACCCGCTCGTGCGGCTGCAGCGGCAGCAGATGATTCTCGTTCTTGAGGAGCACCAGCGACTCGCGCACCGCGCGGCGCGCGATGGCGCGGTGCTGCGCGTCACCCAGAAGCTCGAAGTGCCCGGCGAGCGGCCGGGAGACGGGCGGCCCCTCGGTGAAGAGGCGCGCGCGCAGCTTCACCCGCAGGATCCGCCGCACGGCATCATCGAGCCGCGAGCGCGGGATCTGCCCCGAGCGCACCTGCTGCACGGTGTTGGCGAGGAGCGCCTTCCAGTCCGTGGGCGCCATGAACATGTCGAGGCCCGCATCGACCGCCTGCGGGCAGCTCGCATCGGTGCAGCCGGGGAGCTGGCCGTGCGCGTTCCAGTCGCCGACGGTGAAGCCGTCGAAGTGCCAGCGGTCCTTGAGCACCTCCGTCAGCAGGCCGTAGTTGCCCACCATCTTCACGTTCTGCCAGCTCGAGAAGGAGACCATGATGGTCTGCGCGCCGGCCTCGATGGCGACGGGATAACCCGCGGCGTCGGTATCGCGCAGCTGCGTCTCGCTCTCCAGGTTGTCGCCCTGATCGACGCCGCGCGTGCCGCCATCGCCCAGGTAGTGCTTCGGGGTGGCGATCACGTGGTAGGCGTCGAGGAACTGCGCCGTGCCGGGCCGGCCCTGCAGACCCAACACCATCGCGCGCGCGTACGCGCGCACGATCGCGGGATCCTGCGAGTAGCTCTCGTAGCTTCGCCCCCAGCGGTCGTCGCTGACGACGGCGAGCGTCGGGCCGAAGGTCCAGTCGAGGCCGATGGCGCGCACTTCCTCCGCGGTGGCCGCGCCGATGAGGCGCAACAGCGCCGGGTCGTGCGCGGCGCCCAGCCCGACGTTCTGCGGGAAGATCGTCGCGCCGTAGACATCGTTGTTGCCGTGCACCGCGTCGATCCCCCAGATCTCGGGGATGGGATGCGGGCCGTGGGAGCTCGCCATCGAGGCCAGGTAGTACCCGTTGGCGAGAGTCAGCCAGGCGGAGGGCGGCGCGAGCGGATTGCCGCCGGGCTTGGAGTTGCCGCCGTTCAGGACGGAGCCGAGCGGGTACTGACGCAGGTCCTGCGGGGTGAGGGCGCTGATATCGCCCTGGATCAACTGTCCGACCTTCTGCTCGAGCGTCATGCCGGCGAGGATCGCGTTCACCTGCCGCTCGAGCGCGGGATCGGCGGGCAGTTGCGGACGGGCGGATGGCCAGAGCTGCGGGTGGATCGTTGCCGGCTCCGCGGCGCGGGCGGTGGGGCTCGAGGCCGGAGCCAATGCCGGAGCCAATGAGAGAGCCGCCGCCGCCGCCAGCGCAAGCCCCCCGATGAGCGGTGTTTTCATGTGGCGCGGGAGAATCCCACGGCATGATAGCGCTGTCAATCGAGCCGGTATCGGTCACCTACGGGGGTGATGTGCCAGTGATGTGCTCCGGCGGGAGGCCGGCGGCGCAGCGGTCGCGCATGCGCGCGTAGACCTCTTCCAGATGCCGCGCGCAAGCCGGAGTGTCGAAGAGGAGCGTCGTGCGGAGGTTGCCGTCCAGCTTCGTCCGCACGCCGGCCAGCGTCTGCGGCTCGCTCGCCAGCTCGACGGCCCGCCGCTCGTACTCCTCTCGCGACGAAGTGATGAGCTCGGGCAGCCCCACCGCCTGCAGCAGGCTCGCTCCGACCCGGCTGGCGAATGTCTCGCCCGTGCAGGTGAGGACCGGCAATCCCGCCCACAACGCATCGCTGGCCGTCGTGCCGGCGTTGTAGGGCAGCGTGTCGAGGAAGAGGTCGGCCGCGCGGTAGCGCGCCATGTACTCCGGCGCCGGCAATCTCGCGCCGAAGACGATTCGCTGCGGATCGACTCCCCGCTCGCGGGCCTCGCGCCGCAGGTTGCTCGCCAGCGACTCCCGCCCGCCGAGAAGGAAAAGGACACTCCCCGCAACGCTCTGCAGGATGCGCATCCAGCCGTCGAAAGTGTCAGGCGTGATCTTGTGGGTGGAGTTGAAGCAGCAGAACACGAAGCCCGCGGCCGGCAGTCCGAGCTCCTCGCGGCCGAAGCGCCGGTCCGCGATGCGCCGCCTGGAGTCGT
Source organism: Gammaproteobacteria bacterium (assembly GCA_030044385.1). Taxonomy (GTDB): domain Bacteria; phylum Pseudomonadota; class Gammaproteobacteria; order Steroidobacterales; family Steroidobacteraceae; genus 13-2-20CM-66-19. The sequence continues at coordinate 3,787 of JASHVV010000163.1, read as the reverse complement.
TGACCGGGTAACTCGGCAGATAGGCGATCTTCTCCGCATAGTGCCGGCGATGGCTCGCGGGGATGATCGTGTCGTCCGCGATCAGGTAGTCCATGTAGTCGGCCGACATCGTGCCGGGATAGCCGAGGTACCTCACCTGCACGGGCGCGGCCCGCAGCGCGAATATTCCCGGCCGGCCGCCGCGCGTGAATCCGCCGAGATCGACGGCGATGTCCAGATTCAGGCTGCGCGCGAGCCGCGCGATCTCGGCGTCGGACTGCGCCCGCACGTCGAGAAAGCGGTCGCAGGCGGGTGTCCGCGGTCCCAGCGAGAACGCCGTCAGCTCGAGCCGGGACCGGTCGTGAATCTCGAACAGCTCCGCGGCGAGAGACGCGCTGGCATGGCCGTGGAAGTCCGCGGAAAAGTAGCCGACCCGCACCTTCTCGTGCCGGCTCGGCGCCGACAGCGCGGGCAGCGCGCCGCTCGGCGGGTAGCGCTCGCGGACCCAGTTGCCCGCTGCCTGCCGCTGCAGCGCGGCGGAGTCGGACAGGGACAGAACGACGACCGGGTTCGCGGTGACGCGGCCCTGTTGGATCCGCGCCGTCAGCCGCGCCACCTCCGGCGCGAAGTTGCGCCAGTCGGCGATGTGCATCCTGGCGTGCAGGCGCTCGCCCCGGGAGGAGGGCAGGTCGGGAGCGAGCGCGATCGCCTCGTCATAGCTCGCTATGGCGCTCTCGTAGCGCTCGAGCATGAGGAGCGCGTTGCCGCGGTTGTGATGGGCCCGCGCGTCGTCCGGCTGCCGCGCGATCGCCCGGTCATAACTCTGCAGCGCCTCATCGAGCCGACCCGCCGCGTAGAGCGCGTTGGCGCGCAGATGCCAGGCGCCGGGCAGGTCGGCCCGCAGCGCGATCGCCCGATCGGCGCCGGCGATCGCCTCCTCGTAGCGCATCATCCCGTTGAGCGCCGCGGCGCGATCGAGATGCGCCGGCGCATGGTCCGGCTGCAGCGCAATGGCCCGCTCGTGGCTCGCGACCGCCTCCTCGAATTGCCCGAGCTCGAACAGCGCCTTGCCGCGGCCGTTGTGGACCGGCGCCTGCTCCGGCGCGGCCGCGATCGCCTGGTCGTAGCTCGCGAGGGCGGCCGCCGGCTGGCGCAGCGCGCGCAGCGCGTTGGCCCGGTTGTGGAGGGCGGCGAGATGGCGCGGATCGAGCCGCAGCACCTGGTCGAAGAGCGCCACGGCGCCGCGCAGGTCGCCCGTCTGCGCGGCGATGAGGCCCAGCAGGACCGAGGCGTCGAGCCGCCGCGGCTGCAGCTTCAGCGCCTGCAGACACAACGTGCGGGCCTCATAGAGCTGACCCGCGCGATGCGCCTGGTGCGCCTGGCTGAGCGCCGATTCGACCTGCTGTGCCGCGTCAACTGTCACGATGAATGATCCTGGCTCGGTGCGAGCGTCGAGGGTGCCGGCGATTCAACGCCGGGGATAGCTGTAGAGCCTGACGCGGTAGAGCCGGATCGTGTGCGGGTCCATCAGGAGCTCTCGCCCCTGGTTGCTCTGATCGCCGTTCAGCCGTTGCGCGACCGTCCACCCGCCGGATGTCCACGTCAGCTCATCGATGCCGGCAATGCCGGCGATCGCATCGTCGACATCCGGATCGCGCAGGAACGTCACGGCCAATCCGCTGCCGAGAACGTAGAACTCTCCGGGCGCCGACTGCATGACGAGCATTGCGCCGTCGGCGGCGAGAGGCGTGTTCGCCGGCCAGGATCTTGCCAGCGTGGCGCTGAAGAGGTAACCGCCGAGCGCGACGGTCTGGTCGGGGCGCGGGCTCGTCAGGTGCAGCACCAGAGCGCGGGTGTCGCCGCGCTCCTGCGCCTGCACGAACCGCTCGCCGAGCTCGGTCAGAATCGAATAGACGTCGGCGAGGCGCGGGCTCTGGGACGCGGCGCCGGCAGGATCGTCGATGCCGAATGCCGAGAATCCGATGCCGCGCGCCTGACCGAGGACATAGAGCGCATCGTAGGGCGCGAGGCTCAGGCGCGATTCCGGCACGAACACCGGATTGCCCGCGCGCCGATACCGGGTCACCCAACGCTCGAAGTCGGGCCAATAGATGTCCGGCGCATAGAAATCGATCGCGGGCGCGGCGGCGCGATAGATGGGTTGCGCGAACGGGTAGGGCGCGCCGCTCGGGTAGTCGCCGGCGCGCTCATGCGGCGCGGGCAACTGCGCGTTCATGTAGAGGGGCAGCGCATACTGCCGTTTGCCGGCCGCCGCCACGCTGTCGATGTAGCGCGCGTAGTACCAGGCCATGAAGACCTCGTCGGCCGCGCGGCCGAAGGTCTGCGCCCAGTCGCGGCCCGCGGGCGCGAAGCTCGCCGCCAGTCTCCCGGGAAGCCGCGCATCCGGCGCCTCAAGCGCGCGCAGCAGCGGCGGCGGCACCGGCCCGGCGAAGAGCCGGTTCGCCTCGGCCGAGCGGTCCCGGCCCCCGAGTCCGAGGTATCCAACCTCGTTCTCCACCTGCGCCATGACGACCGTCTGCGCCCCGGAGTCGATGCGGCGAACGTGACGCATCAGCGCCGCGAATGCCAGGCCATCGCTGCGGCGTGTCTGCCGGCCGAACACCGAGAGCATCGGCATCGCCGTGCCATCCACGGCCGTCGCGCGCGGGAAGCGCTTCGTGTCGGCGAGCACCCACGCCGGCGCATAGCTCGAGAAGGCATTCTTCCAGCTGCCGAACCAGAGAAGCACGAGGTGCAGCCGCTCGCGCCGCGCCACCGCGATCCAACGGTCGACGACGGCGAAGTCGAAATGGCCTTCCTCGGGCTCGATCTCGTTCCAGGCCACAGGCATCAACACCGTGTTGAGATGCTCGGCCGCGAGGCGCGGCAGAACGGTATCGGCCTGAGCCGCGGTGCCGGCGGAGGAGTTGCCGAGCTCCCCGCCCAGCATGAGGAACGGCTGGCCCGCGAGCAGCAGCTGCCCGGCGCCGCCTGCGTAGGCGATCCGGGGAGGATCGATCGGCTGCGCACGGGCCGGGGTCGAGGCGATGCAGGCCATGCCCGCCAGCATGGCCGCCGCGCCCCACGCCGCCACTTTTTTACCAGGGAAAGTCAGCACAGGGCGCGCAGGTTACCGTCAAGCCTTGCCAAGCGTCATCCGCTTGTCGCATGATAGCGCTGTCATGGCGTCCTGCTACCTACGTGGTTCCAGAACAACGTGCGGATCGGGGGCTGGTTCTGGGACCAGGCTCCTCCGGACCGTGCGCGGCCTACCGCCCAGGCGGTACCGGGGCCGGTGTTCGCGCAACCATATGACAGGAGAGCCATGGCCCGCGGGTGCGGCGCCGGTGCGTGAGCGCGAGTTCCGCCGCCAGGCCAAAGCCGGTTGTAACCGGGAAATGTGCGCCGGGAAGCCGAAGCGTCAGCCCCGCGCAATGGCAGTTGACATGGGCCGAAGAAGAGGCACATACTCGGCCGGCCTTAAGGTAGCGCTACCATTCGAAGGTGGCAGTCAATGAACGTCAACGCCTAAGGGGGCACCGAATTCTGTTTCCTGGCATGGCCCACGCTGGACCCTGCCATCTGTTGTTTCCTTGCAACGTCCGTTTCTTTCGAGGGGGAGATGTCTGATGAGTCGCAAGTCTAGGCGCAACATTTCGAACAACGCCGCCGAAGCCAAGCGCACGCTTGCGCTTCGTGTGCCCTACAGCATGCTCGGCCTGTCCAGCCTGGCGCTGGGCTCCATGGCGATCGCCGGCGCGGTACACGCGCAGAATGCGGCGGCACCCGCCACGGACGCCAACGCCAA
>JASHVV010000162.1 GCA_030044385.1 Gammaproteobacteria bacterium | reverse complement strand
AAAATCCTGGTTGACCGAAGCGCCCATGCGCATGCTCATGAACAATCTCGATCCCGACGTTGCCGAAAAGCCGGGCGAACTGGTCGTCTACGGTGGGATCGGACGCGCGGCACGGGATTGGGAAAGCTTCGATCGCATCATCGCGGCGTTGAAACGGCTCGACGGCGACAAAACCCTGCTAGTTCAATCCGGCAAGCCAGTGGGCATTTTTCAAACGCACGCGGACGCCCCCCGCGTTCTCATCGCCAATTCCAATCTGGTGCCGCATTGGGCGAATTGGGATCATTTCAGCGTGCTCGATCGCAAAGGCCTAATGATGTTCGGCCAGATGACTGCAGGCTCCTGGATCTACATCGGCAGCCAGGGCATCGTGCAAGGCACGTACGAGACCTTCGTCGAGCTGGGGCGCAGGCATTATCAGGGGAACCTTCGCGGGCGCTGGATTCTCACGGCCGGCCTCGGCGGCATGGGGGGCGCGCAACCGCTGGCGGCGACCATGGCCGGCGCGTCGCTGCTGGCGATCGAGTGTCGCCAGTCCCGCATCGACAAGCGCCTGTCGAGCCGCTACCTCGACCGGCAGGCCGGCTCGCTCGATGAGGCCTTGGCGCTGATCGAAGCGAGCACCCGCGCGCAGAAGCCGCTGTCGGTCGCCGTCTGCGGCAACGCCGCGGAGCTCGTCCCGCAGCTCCTGCGCCGCGGCGCGCGGCCCGATGCGGTCACCGATCAGACCTCCGCCCACGATCCGGTGCATGGGTATCTGCCGCTCGGCTGGAGCGTCGAGCAATGGGAGGCGCTGCAGCGGACCGAGCCGCAGCGCGTTGCGGCCGAGGCGGGCGCCTCGATGGCGGCGCACATGCGCGCGCTCCTCGAGTTCCGCAGGCGCGGGATTCCGGTCTTCGATTACGGCAACAATCTGCGCCAGGTGGCGAGCGAGCACGGCGTGAAGGAGGCGTTCGAGGTACCGGGCTTCGTTCCGGAATACATCCGGCCCCTCTTCTGCCGCGGCATCGGCCCGTTCCGCTGGGCGGCGCTCTCGGGCGATCCGCGCGACATCGCCCGGACCGATGCCAAGGTGAAGGAGCTCATCCCCGAGGACCGGCACCTGCATCAATGGCTCGACATGGCGGGCTCGCGCATCGCCTTCCAGGGTCTGCCGGCGCGCATCTGCTGGGTGGGTCTCGGGCAGCGCGACCGTCTCGGCGCCGCATTCAACGACATGGTCGCCGCCGGCGAGCTGTCGGCGCCGATCGTCATCGGGCGCGACCATCTCGACGGCGGCTCGGTGGCGAGCCCCAACCGGGAGACCGAGAGCATGCGCGATGGCTCGGATGCCGTGTCCGACTGGCCCATGCTCAACGCCCTGCTCAACACGGCGAGCGGCGCGACCTGGGTGTCGCTGCACCATGGCGGCGGTGTCGGCATGGGGTTTTCCCAACATGCGGGCGTCGTGATCGTGTGCGACGGCACCCCGGCGGCGGGGCGCCGCATCCGCCGCGTGCTGTGGAACGATCCCGCCACCGGCGTGATGCGTCACGCCGATGCCGGCTACCCGGAAGCGCTCGCCTGCGCGGCGGAGCACGGGCTGTCATTGCCGATGTCCCGGCCGCGGCGCGGAGAGGCGCAATGAGCGCGGCACACGCGGCGCAGCGGCGCACGGCGATCCGCACGGACTCTTTCTCTCTCGCGTCGCTGCGGACTGCCCATTCGCAGCCGGTCGCCGTGACTTTGAGCCGTGCGCAGATGGCGCGCGTACGCCGATCGGCGGCGACGGTCGATCGGATGATCGCCCGCGGAAACGCGGTGTATGGAGTCAACACCGGCTTCGGGCTGCTCGCGCAGACGCGCATTCCCGCCGGCCAGCTTGCGGCGCTGCAGCGCAATCTGGTCCTCTCCCATTCCGCGGGGGTCGGGGCGTACTTGTCCGACGCGGTCGTGCGGCTGGTGCTGGTGCTCAAGATCGGCAGCCTGGCGCAGGGGTTCTCGGGGATCCGCCCGCAAACGCTGCTCGCGCTCACGCGGCTGCTCGAGACCGAGACTTATCCCTGCATTCCCGGCAAGGGCTCCGTCGGCGCATCGGGCGACCTCGCGCCGCTCGCGCATCTTGCGGCAGCGCTTCTCGGCGTCGGGCAGGTGCGCTGCGCCGGCCGCATCATGCCGGCGACGCAGGGACTGCGGCGGATCGGGCTCGAGCCGCTGCAGCTCGCGCCGAAGGAAGGGCTCGCCCTTCTCAACGGCACGCAGGTGTCCACCGCTCTCGCGCTCGCGGGCCTGTTCGCCCTCCAGGACGTGTTCGGGGCGGCGCTCGTCACCGGCGCCCTGTCGGTGGACGCGCTCAAGGGGAGCGATGTGCCGTTCGACGACCGCATTCATGTCCTGCGGCGCCAGCCCGGACAGCGGCGGGTCGCCCGCGCGCTGCAGCGCCTGCTCGCGGGCAGCCGCATCCGCGCCTCGCACCTCACCTGCGAGCGGGTGCAGGACCCCTACTCCCTGCGCTGCCAGCCGCAGGTGATGGGCGCGTGCCTCGACCTCATCGAGTCGGCCGGGCAGACGCTGGCTCGTGAAGCCAACTCGGTGACCGACAATCCTCTGGTATTCGCGGCCGACGGCGAAGTGCTCTCCGGGGGCAACTTCCACGCCGAGCCGGTCGCCTTCGCGGCGGACCAGCTCGCCCTCGCGGCCGCCGAGATCGGCTCGCTGAGCGAGCGGCGCACCGCGATCCTCATCGACCCCAAGATGAGCGGCCTGCCGGCTTTCCTGGTCGCGGAAAGCGGCGTCAACTCCGGCTTCATGGTGCCGCAGGTCACCGCTGCGGCGCTGGTGGCGGAGAACAAGACGCTGGCCGCGCCCGCAAGCGTCGACAGCATTCCGACCTCGGCCGGCCAGGAGGACCACGTATCCATGGCGACCCACGGCGCGCGGCGGCTGCTCGAGATGGCCGCCAACGCCGCGAGCGTGGTCGCGATCGAGCTGCTCGCGGCCGCGCAGGGCATCGAGTTCCACCGCCCGCTCACCAGCTCCCGCCCCCTGGAGACGGCGCTCAGGAAGCTGCGACGCACCGTGCCCCGCTACGATCGCGATCGCTTCTTCGCGCCGGACATCGCGGCCGCCGCGGCCCTCGTCAGCTCCGGCGAGCTGCGCGAGCTCGTCGACCTCTAACGCTCGCCGAATACCGCCACCGCGTCGGTCGTGCCCACGAAGACCATGCCGTCGGCGATGGTCGGCGTGATGAACTTGTTGCCGGCGCCGAACTGGTCCCGGCCGCCGGACGCCTGATTGCTGTTGTAGAGCTCGGTCGCCAGATTGGTCGCGTCGTAGGCGTGCAGCACCGCGGGGCTGCTGTTCTCCACGGCCCAGACGATGCCGTTGGAAGTACCGTTGGCGGAGACGGCGGGTGATGTGCCCGGATACGGAAACTGGGTGGCGGTCTGCGACGCCGGCGCGGTGGAGACCTGTGCGCCGCTGACGGTAAACGCCTTCAGCGTCCCGCCAACATCGCCGTAGTACAGGGTCCCATTGAAATAGGCAGGCGAGGAGTAGACGCCTCCGGGAAGGAGGCCGTCGATCTCCTGCCAGATACCGTTGCCCGAGGCGCTGAACTCGCCCATGTCGTCACGATTGACGACGTAGAGGTTGCCGTCCTTGCCCGCGCCGACCATGAGGTGCCGGACGACCCCGCTGGAATCGGTCAGGTCGGGCAGCAGCAGCACGCCTCCCGAGCCCAGGTCCTCATCGGCCGCCGACTCCGCCACCTCGTTGGACATGGTGAAGTAATCCGCAACGGCGAGCCCGCCCGCGGCCGCGGCAAGCTTCAGAAACGAATTGCCGTAATCGCCGTACTGCGGAAATCCACTGGCGTCCAGAGTCGTGTCGAAAGCGCCGTTGGCGGTCAGCAGATAGATATTGCCGCTGCTGTCGGCCGCGAGCCCGCCGCCGCTCATCCATATCGAAGGGCCGCCATTGCTGTCCGCCGCGATATTCAGCACCGCCGTCTGCGCAAGCGTGCTCTCACCGTAGCCGACGATCCACCCGGAATAGGGCTGAGCGTCGCAGTGCGACGTCCAGCTCGTGTAGATCGTGTCGTTCTCGAGGAGCAGCGCGGCCCGCTCCGCGTACTGCCCCGGCGAGAAGGTCTTCTCGCCGCCGGCGGCACTCGAATACGTAGGATTCACCGTCACCGGACCGTTGAAGAGCTCCGCGCCGGTGGTGATGTCGAGTGCGTGCAGACGCTGGTAGTAGTTCGACGAAGCGTCCTTCGACATGGCCACGGCGAACAGGGCGCCGTGCGGACCGGCGCTCGGGTCGATGACCGGTGTCGACGTCACGCCGATCTCGGGAGTGATCTGGCCGCAGCCGCGGTCATCGCTGGGCGACTCCCCCGAGCCGAGGAGCGAAACCTGCCAGAGCGTCGCGCCCGTCTGGGCGTCGAAGGCATACACCGAGCCGTTCTCGGTTGCCACAAAGACGACATCATGCGCGACACCGCCGATCGACAGGTGCGAGAGATAGAGCGGCTGCGCATCCACCTTGCCGTCGACCGAGAGCAGGCGAAGCAGTCCGAAGGAGGACGTATTGACGTCCGCCGGAGTCAGGACCGACTCGGTCAAGTTCGCGCCCGTGCGGGACACGTCGTCCCGATACGTCGTCACATCTGTTTGCGCTGACGGTGTCGGCGACGATGACGAGGGCGGAGAGCTCGAGCTCGACGACGCCGTGCCGGACCCGCCTCCACCACAATCGGTGAGCACGGCGGCGGCCAGCAAGCCGCCGGCGAGAAGGAGCGCGAGACCGAGCCCGACCGCCCGGCCCGAGGCTGCGGTACGGCTCACCGGGCGGTGGGAACTGCCCCGCTCGAGCCCAGGCCACTTCGGTCGTCGCGCCATGGTTAGGAGTAAAATTGCCGCCGGGTAACTCGGACCGGAGACCTGTTTACCACAACTCAGTCAGCCGCAAGAGGGTTCTACGATGGCTATCAATGTCACAGATCTCAATAACCGATGCGTCACCACCTCCACGGTGGGGTACATGGCGCTCGCCGTGACGGGCTGGATGCTGTCGATGACTGCCGCCGGATGGTACGACCGCTTTTATCTCGCCGGGACGTCCCTGATGCTGCCGTTCGCGCTCCTGCTGGCGATCATCGGCATCCTGGCCTATCTGCATGGCCGGAGCCTCGATTCCATCGCCTTCTTCGCGTTCGCCGTGCTCTTCACCTCCGCGCATGCGGCCATGGTGCCGGGTGGGGCGGCGGCGCCGATGAGTTATGTCGGCTGGTTCTGGATCGTCTGGACGGTGTTCTTCGCCTACCTGTGGCTGGGCTCGTTCAGGGCCGAGTTGCCGCGGCAGCTCTTCCTGCTCGGCATCACGCTCACCTTCCTCGCCAAGGCGATCTACGGCTGGACGGATCTGCGGGTGCTGGAGCTCATCAGCGGCTACCTCGGACTCATCAGCTCCATCATCGCCGCGATCATCTCCGCCTCCGACGTCATCGAGTTCGGACGCGAGGCACACAGCCCGAATGACGATCATGTAGAGCATGCGGCGGGACATCCGCACGTGGTTTGAGTCGAGACCGGGGCGGGAGCCGGCTTCCCGCCCCGGGCCGCGCCATGGGGTACACTGGCTGGCCTGTACGCCCGCATTGCAAGGATTTCATGAAGCCCAGCCTCCTGCGCCGCTGCCTCGCCGGCCTCGGCGCCCTGATTCTCGTGTGGCCGGCCTTTGGCGCGGCGCCCGCTTCCTCTCCCGCGCTCCCCCCGATGCTCGCCTCGCTGGCCGCGGCCGGCAAGCTGAAGGTGCTGAGTCAGTTCGCCACCGAGGTACCCGGCCTGACAGGCTACATCGTCAGCAGCGTGGAAGGCACGCAGGTCGTCTACGGCGAGCGGGGGTATCTCTTCGTCGGCCATCTGATCTCACCGCAGGGCGCGGATCTCACCGACGATTATCGTGACCGCTACGGCCCGAAGGCCGACTATGCGGGGATCGTGAAAGGGCTCGACCGCAGCGGCCATCTCATCCGCGAAGGCCGCTCCGGCGCCCCTCTCCTCTACGTCTTCGCCGATCCGAACTGCATCTTCTGTTATCACTTCTACCGGATGGCCGAGCCGCTGGTCACCTCCGGACGGCTGCAGCTGCGCTGGGTGATGGTCGGATTCCTGCAGTCGACCAGCGCCGCCAAGGCCACCGCCATCCTCTCGGCGCAGGATCCGCGCGGCGCTCTGCACGCCGATGAGGATCGCTTCGACACGGCTCATGAGTCGGGCGCCATCGTACCCGCGCGCACGCAGGTCGCGGCGCTGCAGACGGTACTGAAGGCTCACCTCGATGCGATGGACACGATCGACGCCACCGGCGCCGCGGGCACCCCCACCCTCCTCTATCGTGACGACCACGGCCACTGGTCGGCGGAAATCGGGCTGCCCACCCAGGATTGGCTGACGCGGTACGCGGCCGGCGAGCGCCTGCCCGCCCGACCCAACGGTTGACCCTCGGCTGATATACAATCCGCAACACGAGCCAAACCGGGGACCCAGCCATGCGTCGAACCTGCCTCGTTGCCTCCTTGGGAGCGCTGCTGCTTGCCGCCTTCGGTGTGGCAGGCGCCCAGAACGCGTTCACTTCACGCCCCATGAACGTGCGGGCCGGACCGAACCGCGATTATCCGCTGGTGGCGCAGCTGGATCAGGGCGCGCCGCTCGACGTGCATGGCTGCCTGAACGACTGGAGCTGGTGCGACGTGTCGTTCGAGAACACCAGAGGGTGGATCTATGCGGGCGGCGTCTCCTTCGTGTATCAGGGAGGGCAGGTCCCGCTTTTCAGCTATGGACCGCGCCTCGGGCTGCCGATCCTCACTTTCTCGCTCCTGACCTACTGGGGTGACTACTATCAGGGTCGCCCCTGGTATGCCCAGCGCACCACCTGGGTCAATCGTCGCATGCCACCGCATACCGTCCCCCGCGGCCGGCCGCAGATGTCACACGGCAGGCCGGCCGCCAGCGCCCGCCCGGCCCCTCGAGCCCAGCAGCGGGGACACGGCGCGCCCGCCCAGCGCTCGATGCAGCGGCAACCACCGCATGCAGCCGCGCCCGCCCGCGGAGGAAGTCGCCCGTCCGGCCATGCCCCGGCCGCCCGCGGCGGACACGGCAACGAGCCACAGCAGCACGGGGGCTGACACACCTGCCGCGTTACGCGGCTTATTTCGGCGATGACAGTTCCGGCGGCGGGCGGTCGCCCGGGTAATCCCATGGATTGAGGAGCAGCGAGGGCGTGGCCTCGGCCAGCGCCGACGCAATCCCCGCACTGACGACCCGCATGGACTGCCAGGTGATCGGCCGGATCAGGCCGTTCCAGAGATCCAGCTTCTCGTCGTACTCCGCGATCGCCACGCCGTTGGCGCGCAGAGTGGTACCGGTCACGGAAAAAAGGGATATCGGCTCGGAGATCAGCGGGTCGCGCGCAATGCCGAAGGCGAGGCACGACCCGCCGGCGAAGGAGACGCTGGGATAGTACTTGCCGCGATGCTTCCACGAGCCGCAGGCAAAGCAGGCGATCAGCCCGTGCTCGGTATGGTTCCAGAGGACGCCGCCGGTGATCCTGAAATCGGTGGCATCGAGCACTGCCATCGGCGCGTCCGAGGCATCGTGAAAGGCAAGATGAATCACGGTGGAAATCCTGCGCGCATAACCGGGGCGGAGGAGCAAATGCTGTGCCAGCCCCGTCACCGCGGGACTCGCCTCCCGTCAGGCGCTCCTGGAGGCCCTGCAGCCTGCAATGGACGGCAGGTCCGCTTGCGCCGCGTGCATTTCCGGGATGCCGGCGCGCTGCGATATCCCGGTTTTACCGGCTGCCTGGGCCGTCCTGGCTGGGCCGCTCTGGCTTGCGGCAGCCAGGTGGGCGTGGTATCACTACACCATGCTCGAGTCCCGTTCTGTCTGCTTCTATTTTTATTGGCCGCGGACACAGGCGGTTCGCGGGCTGCTGCACATGACGTAATCTCGAGCAAAGAGAGCTAGCACACCCGAAAGAACCGCCAGTCCCCTGGCGGTTTTTTTTCGCCCCAGGGACGCGCTAACCGGAACCGACGCACCATGCATATCCAGACCGACGACCTCCGCATCCGCGGCATGACCGAGCTCGTGACACCCGAAGAGGTGATTCGCGAGCGTCCCTGTACGGACCGGGCCGCAGGCACCGTGAACGGTACCCGCGCCGCGCTGGAGCGCATTCTGCATGGCCAGGACGATCGCCTGGCCATCGTGATCGGACCCTGCTCGATCCACGATGTCGGCGCGGCCCGGGAATACGCCGAGCGCCTCGCGCGCGAGCGCGCGCGCCTGCACGACTCGCTCGAAGTGATCATGCGGGT
>JASHVV010000161.1 GCA_030044385.1 Gammaproteobacteria bacterium | reverse complement strand
TTCGGGCTCGCGCAGCCGATCACCCAGCTCGCGAGCACCACCACGCGCAACGCGATCGGCATCGCCGTCGCCGTGGTGCTGCTCGCCTTCCTGATGATGATCACGCGCCGCAAGGCGATGTCGCAGGTCATCGGGTTCCTGTCGATGGAGAACGGACTCTTCTTCGGCGCGATGAGCGCGACCTACGGCATGCCGATGATCATCGAGCTCGGTGTGGCGCTCGATGTGCTGGTGGCCGTGCTCGTGCTCGGCGTCTTCTTCTTCCAGATCCGCGAGCAGTTCGACAGCCTCGATCTGCACCACCTCGAGCGCCTGAGCGAAGGGACGAGGAGCGACGGGCCATGATCGAGCTGACTCTCCTCCTCGGCTTGCCGGCCGCCGGCGCGATCGCGCTGGCTTTCTGGGGCGCGCGCCGCGACGCGCCGGAGATCAACGCCGCGTTCAGCCTCGGCACGTGCGCCGCCGCCTGCGCGCTCACGCTGCGCGTCATCGGCCACGGTCCGCAGCTCCTCTGGCGCGAGCAGTTCTTCATCGATCCCTTCAACGTCTTCCTGGTGGCGCTCACCGCTTTCGTGGGCCTCACGACCTCGCTCTTCTCCAGGCCCTACATGCGCGTGGAAGTGATTCACGGACGGGTCACGCCGGGGCGGCTGCGGCTCTATCACAGCATGTATCAGCTCTTCATGCTGACCATGCTGGCGGCGCTCACGACCAACAACATGGGACTTCTCTGGGTGGCCATGGAAGGGGCGACGCTGTCCACCGTGCTGCTGGTGACGCTCTACCGCACGCCGCAGAGCCTCGAGGCCGGCTGGAAGTACTTCATCCTCTGCGGCGTCGGCATCGCGCAGGCGCTCTTCGGCACCATCCTGCTCTACTTCGCGGCCGAGAAGGTGCTCGGCGCCCAGGGGGTGACGGCGCTGCTGTGGACACACCTCGATGCGGTCAAATCGCAGCTCGAGCCCGCGGTGCTCGCGCTCGCGTTCGTGTTCCTCCTCGTCGGCTACGGCACCAAGGTGGGATTGGCGCCGCTTCACAGCTGGCTGCCCGATGCGCACGCCGAGGGCCCGACGCCGATCTCCGCAGTGCTCTCGGGACTGCTCCTCAACGTTGCGCTCTATGCGGTCGTGCGCTGCAAGGTGCTGGTCGAGGGATCGCTGCACTCGGCGCTCCCCGCGCGGATGCTGATGGCGTTCGGGCTGCTCTCGGTCGTGCTCGCCTCCTTCCTTCTTTTCCGCCAGCGCGACATCAAGCGGCTCTTCGCCTATTCCTCCATCGAGCACATGGGGCTTGCGACCTTCGCATTCGGCCTCTCGGGGCCGGTGGCGACGTTCGCGGCGCTGCTGCACATGACGGTGCACTCCCTTACGAAGTCGGCGATCTTCTTCACGGTCGGGCACGCGGCGCAGAAGGCGGGATCGCAAATCATGGACGACATCCGCGGACTCCTCACGCTGTCACCCACTGTCGGCTGGGGACTGTTGCTCGGCTCGCTCGCGATCCTCGGCTTGCCGCCGTTCGGAGTGTTCGCGAGCGAGTTCCTGATCCTGACGACCGCCATGCGCGAGCAGCCGTGGTCGATTCCGATCCTGCTGGTCGCGCTCGGTGTCGCCTTCGCGGCGATCTTCGCGCGGGTGCAGCCGATGGTGTTCGGCGAGACCCGCGCGCGCCGGCTGCCGCACGCGCCCGCGCTGCTGCCGGTATTCGCGCATCTCGCCATCGTGCTCGTGCTGGGGCTTTACATCCCGCCGTATCTGGCCGAGTGGTATCGCGCCGCGGCGCACCTCATCGGAGGGCACTGACTCATGCCGCTCACGCAGTGGTGGAGCAAGGCACGGGAGCTCCCGGGCGCGCCGCGCACCCGCGGGGTAGGGGTGACGGTGGAGGAATGGAGCCGGTGCGCCGGGGATGTTGCCGCGGGCGGCGGGCGGCTGCTCGCGATGTGGGCCTCGGCCTGCGACGCCTGGGACAGCGCCAACAGGCTCGAGCTCGAAGGCGCGACAGAAGTCTACGCCGCTTTCCTGATCGAGGCGGGCGTGCTCGTCATCGAGCTGCCCGTGCGCCGCAGCGGCGCGTCGGCGGCGGCGCTCGCCGACTATCCCGGCATCGAGGCGCTCTTTCCGTGCGCCTCGCGCATGCAGCGTGCGATGTTCGATATCTCAGGGGTCCGCTCGAGCGACCCGGATCGCCGTCCGTGGCTGCGGCATCCGCCGGATGGCCCGGAGCTGGTCCGCGTCTCGGGCGAGGGCGTGCACGAGATCGGCGTGGGCCCCGTGCATGCAGGCACCATCGAGCCCGGCCACTTCAGATTCTCGGTGGTTGGCGAGAAGGTGCTCAGGCTGGAGGAGCGCTTCGGCTACACGCACAAGGGCATCGAGCGGCGCTTCACGGAGCTGCCGTTGCACGCAGGCCACCGCCTGGCCGCGCGGATCGCCGGCGATTCCGCAGTGGCCTATTCCTGGGCGTACTGCCAGGCGCTCGAAGGGATGGCCGGCTGTGCGATTCCGCCGCGTGCGGCGGCGCTGCGCGGTCTCTTCCTCGAGCTCGAGCGCATCGCCAATCATCTGGGCGATGTGGGCGCCCTCGCCAACGACGCCGGCTTTGCCTTCGGGCTCGCGCAGTTCTCGCGGATCAAGGAGGAGCTGCTGCGCGCGGTGTCGCAGGCCTTCGGGCAGCGCTATCTGCTCGATGCGGTGGTGCCCGGAGGCACGCGGGTGGACGTCTCCGCGGCAGCGGCGCGAGACCTTACGGAGCGCGTTACCGCCATCGGGCGCGAGTCGGCCGAGCTTCGCGCCATCTACGAAGATCACGCCGGGGTGCGCGATCGCTTCACCGGCGCGGGCACCCTGGCGCCGAGCCTCGCCGCGCAACTCGGCGTTCTCGGGCTGGCAGGCCGCGCGAGCGGCCAGGCGCTCGATGCACGAATCGATTTTCCCTGCTCGCCTTACGACGAGCTCACGCCGACCAAAGTCGTGCGTCAGGAAGGCGACGTAGCCGCCCGGGTTGCGGTTCGCTTCGAGGAGCTGGCGGAGTCCTGCCGGCTGGCGGTGGCGTTGCTGGCATCGCTCCCCGCGGGCGTACACCTGGCACCGGTCGCGGCGCCTCCCGAGGGAGCCTTCGCCACCGGCCTCATCGAAGGGTGGCGCGGCCCGGTGTTCGTCGCCCTCGAGGCGGGACCGGGTGGCGCCATCCACCGCTGCCATCCCCACGATCCTTCCTGGCAGAACTGGCCGGCGATCGAGCATGCGATCCTCGGCAACATCGTCGCCGACTTTCCGCTCATCAACAAATCGTTCAATCTGGCCTACAGCGGGGTCGATCTGTGACCGCCTGGCTGGCCGCCCGGCGGGACCCGCCGTCATGCTGAGGACGCTACGCAAAATCTGCACGGTAGGGGTGGTCTCGGAGGCTGCGCCGCAACCCGACGAGCTGCTGCTCGCGCGGGACGCCCTCGATGAGCGCATCCGCGCCATTCTCGGCCGCGCCCTCTGCATCCGCCACGTCGATGCCGGCTCCTGCAACGGCTGCGAGCTCGAGATCCAGGCGCTCAACAATCCCTACTACAACCTCGAGGGCTTGAGCGTACGCTTCGTGGCGAGTCCGCGCCACGCCGACCTGCTGCTCGTGACGGGCCCCGTGGCCGCCAACATGGAGGCGCCGCTGCGGCGGGTCTACGAGGCGACGCCCGATCCGAAACTGGTCGTGGCGCTCGGCGACTGCGGCTGCACGGGCGGAATCTTCGGCGAGCGGGCCCCGAGCCGCGGCCGGGTCGCCCATGTCATCCCCGTGGATGTCGCGATACCCGGCTGCCCGCCGAGTCCGGTGCGGATCATGCAGGGCATTCTGGCGGCGATCCTCAGCCGGCGAGCAGCCGCCAGGTGAGCGTGATCCACACCATGGCGCAGATGAGCAGCGCCAGCATGACGGCGGCGCTGCCATAGTCCTTGGCCCGCTTCGACAGCCCATGATGCTCGAAGGAGATCCGGTCGATCGCCGCTTCGATGCTGGAGTTCACCAGCTCGACGATCAGGACCAGCAACACCGACCCGATCAGCATCAGGCGATCGACGGCCCCGAAGGGGAGCAGCAGCGCCAGCGGGATCAGGCAGCCGGTCAGCGTCAGCTCCTGGCGGAAGGCGCTTTCCTCGCGTACCGCGAACACCAGCCCGCTCCAGGAATTCCTGGCGGCCAGCCAGGCACGGGTGAGCCCGCGGTTGCCTTTGTGTGGATTGCGCTCGCTGGAATACTCGGTGTCGCTCCCGCTCATCAGGCCTGGCTCGCGTCGGCCAATGAGGGCGCCGGCCCGGCACTTGGCCTGCGGGGATGCAGATGGCCGAGGAACTGCTCGCTCGCGGCCCGCCACGAGAACTTCTGGGCATGAGCCGCCGCGTCCTCGCGGCGCAGTTTCAGGGCTTCGAGACAGGCGGTGCGCAGGTCCTCGTGCATGACGCCCGCGGTCCTGCAATCGCCGATGACATCCAGGGGACCGGTCACCGGATACGCGGCCACGGGCAGGCCGCAGGCCATCGCTTCCAGCAGCACCAGTCCGAAGGTATCGGTCTTGCTGGGAAATACGAACACGTCCGCGGAGGCGTAGACCTGCGCCAGCTCGTGCTGGTCGAGCACGCCGAGATAGTGGACGCTCGGATACCGCTCCCGGATTCCCTTCAATGCGGGCCCCACGCCGGCAACCCACTTCGAGCCCGGCAGATCCAGCTCGAGGAAGGCTTCGATGTTCTTCTCGACCGCGACCCGCCCGACGGTGAGGAAGATCGGCGGATCGCTCTGCAGCCGCTGGCTGCGCTGCGGCCTGAAGATCTGCAGATCGACACCGCGCGACCACGTCACGACGTTCCTGAATCCATGCGACTCCAGGTCGCGCTTCACCACCTGGGTTGGCGCCATGACGGCCTCCGAAGGCCCGTGGAACCACCGCAGGAAGGCATACGTCCAGGTCAGCGGCAGGCCGGTGCGCGCGCGGACGTATTCCGGAAAGCGGGTGTGATAAGCGGTGGTGAACGGCACGCGATGCCGCAAGGCAAAGCGCCGGGCAGCCATGCCGAGTGGACCCTCCGTCGCGATATGCAACGCGTCGGCATCGAACTCCAAGAGGCGCCGGACGACCTTGGCGCCGGGGAACAACGACAGGCGAATATCGGGATAGGTCGGGCACGGCAGCGTGGCGAACTCCAGCGGCGTGAGGAAGTCGACCGCGTGGCCCATCGCCTGAAGCTCGCGTGCGGTACTCTGCAGCGTGCGCACGACGCCGTTGACCTGTGGCTTCCAGGCGTCGGTGACGATCATGATCTTCATTGCTCCCAACCTCCAACCGGGCTATGCCGGTGCCGAGTCGACCGCGGGCAGCTCATCCGCGATCCGGCCCAGGTTCATCGGCTCCGTCATGCGGCTGCTCCAGTGGATCAGATGCAGCCGGCCGTCGAAATCCTCGGCGAGCGCGGTCAGGCTCTCCACCCAGTCGCCGTCGTTGCAGTAGAGGATGCCGTTGATCTCACGCACCTCGGCCTTGTGGATGTGCCCGCAAACGACGCCGTCGCAGCCGCGCCGGCGCGCTTCCTCGGTCATCACGTGCTCGAAGTCGGAGATGAAGTTGACCGCGTTCTTCACCTTGTGCTTCAGGTACTGCGACATCGACCAGTAGGACAGTCCCAGGCGCTGACGGATCGCATTCAGCCAGCGGTTGAGCCGCAAGAGGATCGTGTACATCCAGTCGCCGAGATGCGCGAGCCAGCGCGCGTGCTGCATGACGCCGTCGAACAGATCGCCGTGCACGATCCAGAGCCGCTTGCCGTCCGCGGTGGTGTGGATGGCCTCCTCGGCGATGGCGATCCCGCCCAGGTGCAGGCCGATGAATTGCCGTGCCAGCTCGTCGTGATTGCCCGGAATGTAGATGACCTTCGTACCCTTGCGCGCGCTGCGCAGGATCTTCTGCACGACATCGTTGTGCG
The DNA here is from genome assembly GCA_030044385.1 of Gammaproteobacteria bacterium. Classification (GTDB taxonomy): domain Bacteria; phylum Pseudomonadota; class Gammaproteobacteria; order Steroidobacterales; family Steroidobacteraceae; genus 13-2-20CM-66-19. Next base: position 13,548 of record JASHVV010000161.1, on the reverse strand, counting down.
CCTGCGGCCAGAACCAGCTCTTCTTCAGCTGCCAGCCGTCGAGGACGTCGCCGACCAGATAGAGCGTATTGGCTTTATGCGTGCGCAGGAAATCGAGGAGATAGTAGGCCTGGCATCCGGGCGTGCCCAAATGGATGTCGGAGATCCAGATCGCTCGAAAATGATAGTGGTCGTCTGCGGCGGACACCGTGGGGTGGCTCGCTGACTGTAAACAGCGCGCAGTAGACCACGGAGATGTGACGGCTCGATGACATTGCCAAGAGCGCGCCCTATCCATAAAATGCTCGAGCGGGAGATGGCCTCCTCCCCCGGATAAACCGCCTCGCGGCTGATGATGCCTACAGACCGCGCCGACTCTTCGCACAGCCGGCGCCCATGCACAGGCTGCCGGAGGGGCGTTGATGATCTCACTCGGTGCGCGGAGTCCTCTCGCGGATGCCCGCTCCGCGCTGATGGACTCGATCCGAAACCTCGCCCTCGAACGGCATTTCAGCCGAGCGTCCCTGAAAGACGCAGAGAGCGTCGCGTTGAATGCGGCTCGCTGGCATGGCCCGGTAGCGTGGTACCGACCCCACGGCAGTCAGGCCGAGGCGCTGGATGCCGAGATCATCGAAGCGTCTTCGGCTGGCGCGCGGATGACGGTCTACCTGTACACGCAATTTGGCGAGACGGCCGTGGAATCGAGCTGCACGTGCGGCGCACGCCTATGCCCGCACGCTGCGGCGCTGTTGATCCGCCTCCGGCGGTTGGCCGACTGGCCCCGCGCCATGACCCCGCTCCAGCGTTGGCGCCATATGCTGCAATCGCCCGCGCAGGAGCCGCCGGGAAAGGAACGGGACCTGCTCGCGGCGCGGACCGTCGTTTGCCTGCTGCAGGCGGACGGACAGCCGCTATCCTCACTGACGGCCCGCCTGATCCTGGTCGACTCGCTTGCGGCGATCCACGAGCGGGAGCGCTGGATCGAGTTGGAAGAGCTGCCGCCGGACACGGCCCTGCCGCCGCAACTCCCCTTGTGGCAAGCACGTCTCTCGCGCGGACCGCGGGGTCCCCGAGGCGTCGGCGGCGGCCACGGGTTGCGTGGCGCTGAAGGCGCCGCGCTGCTGGCCGAATGGCTGCAAGCCGGCATATGCCGCCACGCTCGAACGCTGCAGAGCATACGCATAGGCGCACTGCGGCGGCCGCGTTGGGAATGGTCCCTCGATCAGCAGGCACAAGCGCGTCTAAGGATGCAATTGGCGGATGACGGCTCCGTCTACGCGATCGACCTCGGCGGGATGCATTATCTGGATGAAGCGAGCGGCGAGCTCGGCGGCCTGGCCCTCGACCGGGAAGCGTGGTCCATGATCGAGCGGCTGCCGCCGATTCCGCCCGGGGACGCATCGTTGCGCGACGGCTGGCCGCCACACCCGCTGCTCAGGGACATTCCGCCGCCGCCGCCGCCGGCGCTGTTGGCAACGCATGGTGGAACGCTCGAGCCGGTCCTCGTGATCGGCGCCGCACGCCGTCTCGCCCACGATGACTTCATCTTCTACGTGCGCGCGTGGGCCGACTACGGCGGCTGCCGGCTGCAGCTCGCCGAGCAGCCGTGGCAGGAGCAGATGGTCCGTCAGGTGGCCGGCGAATTCGCGACCCTTCATCGCGACGTCGCGCTCGAGCTGGCTGCGAAGCAGGCTCTGGCCGGACTCGAGCTGGTCCCTCTGCGCACTCTCATTCCCGATGCCTGGCGAACGCTCATTCCCGCCCCCGCGGCTGATGCCATGGCGCACCGGCAACATCATCGCGGAGCTGCCGATACCTTTGCCGCGCTGGAGTCGGCGCTGCGCGGCGTGCCCTTCCGGATCGAGTGCGACCCACAGCTTCCATTTGCCGTTCTGCCGCAGCAAACTCCACTGCGCGCCACCTTCCGCGAGGGACATTCCGCCGGCTGGACGCAGTTTCAGCTCACGGCAGCGTGCGAGGAAGGCGACATCGACGTCCTGCCGGTCGTTCTCAAGGGCCTCCAGAGTCGCGCGTTCTCGCTCTCGCCGTTGCCCGAGGAGCATGCCGACTCCCGCTGGCTGGCGCCGATCGGAGCCGGCCGCTTCCTGCCTTTGAAGCTCTCCATGCTGCGCGAGTGGCTGACGCCTCTGCTGGCCTACGCAACGAAGGCCGCGGCGGGCAATGACCGGCAGATCGAGCTTCCGGTCCGGCAGGCCATGGGCCTGAGCGCGGCATTGCAGCGGCAGGACGTGTCCACGGGAGGACCCCAGGCGGCGAGGATCATGGAGACATTGGCCGCATTGCGGGCCGCGCAGAAGACCCCGTGCAGCCCTCCGGCGACGTTCCGGGGGACTTTACGACAGTACCAGAAGGAGGGTCTGCGGTGGCTGCAGGCATTGCGGCGTGCGCGCCTGGGCGGGGTCCTTGCCGACGACATGGGTCTCGGCAAGACCGTGCAGGTCATCGCGCACCTGGCGCTCGAATGGGAATCCGGTCGTCTCGACCGGCCCGCCCTCGTCATCGCCTCGACCACTCTCGTGCCCAACTGGCTGGACGAGATTGCACGCTTTGCGCCTGCCCTGAAGTGCCTGAGCTATACGGGCGCCGAGCGGGCCCAACAGCGGACACGGCTGCCGTCGGCGCATGTGATCGTCACCAGCTACGCGCTGTTGAATCACGAGCTCGCGACGCTGCAATCGATCGACTATTCCATGATCGTTCTGGATGAGGCGCAATGGATCAAGAACCCGTTTGCCCGGACCGCGCGCGCCATACGCGCATTGCGGGCGCCGCACGTCGTAGCGGTCACCGGGACACCGCTGGAGAATCATCTCGGCGAGCTCTGGACCCACATGGATGCGACGAATCCCGGGTATCTGGGGGATTACCGCTCCTTCAACCGCCAGTTCCGCAACCCGATCGAGCGCCGCGAGGACGACCGGCGGTTGGCCGCCTTGCGCCATCTGGTCAGCCCGTTCGTGCTGCGGCGAACCAAAGCCGAGGTGGCTCCGGAGCTGCCGCCGAAAACGGAGACCGTCCTGCGGGTGGCGATGGCCGAAGATCAGCGCCGCCTCTACGAGTCCCTGAGACTGTCGCTCAGCCAGGAGGTACGCGCGGCCGTGACGCGCTACACGGATGAGCAGTCGCATATCGTCGTGCTCACCGCGCTGATGCGGCTGCGGCAGGCGTGCTGCGATCCGCGATTGCTCGACAAGACCGGCGGGCAGACGCCCCGCTCCGCCAAGCTGGACGCCTTGCTGGCGCTGATGCGCCCGCTCGTCGAGCAGCGGCGGCACGTGCTCGTCTTCAGCCAGTTCACTTCGATGCTGGAGTTGATCGCGCAGGCGCTGCAGCATGCCCATTTCAAGTACACGATGCTGACCGGGAAGACCACGGACCGGCGCACTCCGGTCCGCGAGTTCCAGAGCGGCAAGGTGCGCATCATGCTCGCCAGCCTCAAGGCGGGCGGATTGGGCCTGAACCTGACGGCCGCGGACGCGGTGGTCCACTACGATCCCTGGTGGAACCCCGCCGTCGAGCGGCAGGCTGCGGACCGGGCCCACCGGTTGGGGCGGGAGCAGCCCGTGTTCGTCTACAAGCTCATTTGCGAAGATACGATCGAGGAGAAGATCGCCGCGATGAAGGAGCGCAAGAGCGACCTGGCGCTCGCGGTGCTCGGCGAGCAGCGGTTCCGCGCCGGCCGGCTGAGCGAGCTCGATCTGCGCGAGCTATTCGATCTGCCCGGGACCTAGGAATATCCGCCGGTAGACATCCGCGCCGAAGCTCGTGGCGAGAGGCTCCCCCTCGAGCACCCTGAACGTCCGCCGTCCATCGGCCAGGCGCTCGGCGCGCAGGAAGACCGCCGGGCCCGGCGGCGCCCGGTAGAAGCCCGCCGCCAGGTCATGGAGATGGGTCACGTACATCACTCTCACCCCGCGCTCCAGCAACGCGCTGACGATCTGGCGAGCGATCTGCGAGCCCTCACGCTCGTTGGTGGAGGCGAACGACTCGTTGAGGAGCACCATCGCTCCCTCCTGCAGACGGTCCACGATCGTGCTCATCCGCGACAGCTCCTCGTCGAGCTTGCCGGAGCGCATGGCGGCATCCTCTTCACGCCTGAAGTGAGTGAAGAGCGCGCTGCAGATACCCGCGCGGTACCGCTCCGCGGGCACGAAGGCGCCGCATTGCATGAGGAGCTGCGCCAGGCCGACGCTGCGCAGGAACGTGGTCTTCCCTCCCCGATTGGCGCCGGTGATCATCACGAGACGCTCGCGCTGCGCATTCAGCTCATTGCCGACGGCCCGTCCCTCCATGCTCAGGCTCAAGGAAAGATCGTAGAGGCCCCGCGCCTCGATCAGGCAGTCCTCCCCGGGCACGGGATCGGGAAAGCAGACCGGCTCGCCCTTGGCCGTCAACCGCTCCCGCAGATTGAGGCATCCGATATGGAAGCCCAGGTCCGCGCGCAGCATCTTGAAGAAGTCGAGGATGTGCGCGGTCGAAGCGGTCAATGCGGACGCTACCGGCGCGATCCCCCGGTCTCGCAGCGCCTGCAGCGCCTGAAACCCGGCCTCGTCACGGTCGTCGAGCTCGTAAGCGAAGGTCGAGGCTTCTCCGCCCGTGAGTTGGTGCACCCACGTCCCGACCCGCCGGCGCAGGCTCGGCCTGCCCGCGAAAGGCTTGCGGATCTGATACTGAGTCCCCTTGTTACCCTTCCCGAGCCGGGCGCTCAGGAGCAATCCCTTGCGGAACCGCAGCCGGTGCAGATGCTCCTCGATGGAGGCGAGATACGCATCATCGAGCTCCCGCGCGAGCATCGCAAAGAGCGCCCGAAAGCCCTCGGAGTGGAATCCCCCGGAGTGCGCATCGGCGATGCCGCGCAGCTCGCGCAGGTGATCGCGGAAGATTCCGAGTACCTCCACGGAGCGGTGCAGCAGCGCCTCGGGATGGCGGAACGTGAATCCCCAGATGTGGCGCTCGCGCTCGATCGCAGAGACCGCCACGGCGTACATCCGCCGCACGACCTGTGGCTGCGCGATGCAATCCGCCAGAATCTGCTGGCGATAACGGATGGCGCCCGGGTCCTGCAGGCCGGCGAGCACCACCCCTTGCGCCACATCGCGCAGATAGGCGTCGCCGGCGCTCATCGCGGCGAATACCGTCTCGAGGGCGAGATCTCTCGTCAGGTCCGCTGCGCCCGGCGGGGGCTTTGCCTCGAGGGCGACGTCGCTGTCGCGATACATGAGGTGCGCCTTCATCGCCCGATGCGCTCCTTCACCTGCTCGTAGGTCAACGCATACTTCTCGGCGATGGCCATGGCGTAGGCAAGCCCCTCGGCCGGCTTGCGCACTACCCTGTACGTACGCTTCGCGGGATCCCGCGGATCGACGGCCGCAACATAGCTGACGGTCTTCTCCGAGAGCGAGGCCAGCTCGTCGAGAAAGGTGACACAGACGCACAGCATGCCGCGCTCGATGACCCGCTGCAGGATCTCCCGGTTGAGAAACAGCGCATCGCTCACGGTCGTCGAGTCGAAGCTCTCGTTCATGATGAGCAGACTGGAGGCCGTCGCCTGCCCGAGCAGCCGGCGCATGCGCTCCAGGCTTTCCTCGAGCTTGCCGCTCAGGGTCTCGACGCGCTCCTCCCGCTCGAAGTGCGTGAGCACCTGATCGACGAGCGGCAACGCGGCCTCGTGCCCAGGCACGAGGCAACCGATGCCGGCCAGGTAATGCGCCTGGCCGATCAGACGCGAGAAAGTCGTCTTGCCGCCCTGGTTGGCCCCCGACACCACCATGATCCGCTCCGGCGCGCGCAGCTCGAAGTCGTTCGTGACCACCTCGCCCTTCTCCGCGACCCGGCGGTGCGCAAGCGCCAGATCGAATGCGCCGGAGCAACGACTCGCCTGCACGCCCTGGAAGACCTCCGGATAGCAGACATGCAGACCCGCTCTGCGGAGAGGCTTCAGGTACTCGAGCCAGGCGAGATAGAACTGCGCCTCACGCTCGAACTCGGTGACCACGGGATCGAGAAATTCCCGGTGGCGCTCGCAGTACTGCGCGAGCGCCGCAAAGACCTCGGGGAAGAGCCGCGCCACCCGATCGAGGATCGCCTCCTCGATGTGATTCATCGGCGTGTGGGACCGGAAGGTGAAGTCGCGGGGCTCCACGGCCCCCTGTCTGAACTTCGCGAATGTCGCCAGCACTTCTGCCGCGTAATCGGGCTCGCCGCCGTAGCGGCTTACCTCGACACGCTTGCCCACGATACGCACGGCGTAGGCGATGGCCGCGAGGTCGGCCTGCAGCGACTCGGTCTGGGCCGCGAGAGACCCGAACGCCATCGACAGGGTGTAGTCGATGAGATACTGCCGCAATCGGTTGAGGCCACGCGAGCGCAGAGGCGACAGCGTCAGCGCGCGCGTCAGCGCGTTGACCGTCTCGCAGTACTCGCCGACCGTGTCGAGATGCTCCCGCTGCTTTTGCAGCTCGTAATGGAGCTTGCGCGTCTCGAGCAGAGCGGCGCGCACTCCGCGCATCCTCTCGGAGAAGGACGCAACGCAGGCGAACACGTTGGGATTCTCGCAGTCCTGAAACACCTCATGACGGTAGCGGACCGCCTCGACGCTGAGGAGCGGCAAATGAAAGATCGGCGGCAGATCATAGGCCTCCCGCCCGGCGGTCACCGCGGCGGTGATCTGGTCGAGATTGAGGTCGCGAAAGCACGCCGGCGACTCCCGCCGCCCGGCCATGAGCCGCTCGTCAGGGGTATCGAACAGGATGCTGCAGCGCACCACGCTCCCCTTCGCTCATGCCGGCCGCTCACATCAGCCCGGCCAACAAGGCGACCGTACTCATGCCGGCGAACGTCATGACGAGCGAGCCGCTGACGTGGATCAGCAGCTCCGCCCCTGCCCACAGTACCCGGCCGTCCCGCAGGGAAGCCACCATCTCGGCCGAGAACGTCGAGAAGGTCGTGAGCCCGCCGCAGAATCCGGTGACGATGAAGAGGCGCCATTCCGCGGGCATGGCCGGATAGCCGGCGAAGAAAGCGATGCCGGCACCGATCACGTAGGCGCCGATGAGGTTGGCGGCGAGTGTTCCCGGAGGGATGGTCGGGAACAGGGCGTTGAGCCTCGCGCTCAGCCACCAGCGCAGTAATGCGCCGAGTGCGGCTCCAACCGCGACCGCGATGATGGATTTCCACATTTGCAGCTCAGCGTTTCGCGATGTGCGTGAGATCGCGAACGGCCCCGCGCGAGGCGCTGGTGGTGAGCGCTGCGTAAGCCTGCAGGGCCACGGATACCCGGCGGGGCCGGGCATGCGCCGGCCGCCAGGCATCCTCGCCGCGAGCCAGCATGCGCGCGCGCCGCCGCTCGATCTCACCGGGCTCGACGGACAGATGAATGGCTCGGTTGGGAATATCGATCCGGATGGCATCGCCGTCCTCGACCAGCGCGATCAGGCCGCCTTCCGCGGCCTCCGGCGAGACATGCCCGACGGAGAGCCCGGAGGTGCCCCCGGAGAAGCGCCCGTCGGTGATCAGCGCACATGCCTTGCCGAGCTTCTTCGCCTTCAGGTAGCTGGTCGGGTACAGCATTTCCTGCATTCCCGGCCCGCCGCGGGGTCCCTCGTAGCGGATGACGACGACGTCGCCCGGACCGACTCGGTCGCCCAGAATGGCCGTCACCGCCGCCTCCTGGCTCTCGAAGACGACCGCTTTGCCGGTGAAGTTCAGAAGCTTCCCATCCACCCCCGCAGTCTTCACGATACAGCCATCTTCGGCCAGGTTGCCGTAGAGCACGGCCAATCCTCCATCCGCGCTGTAGGCATGATGGGTACTGCGGATCACTCCTGCCTTGCGGTCGAGATCCAGCGCGGCGAAGCGCTTGGATTGACTGAAAGCCTGGATGGTGCGCACGCCTCCGGGAGCCGCGCGATAGAACTCGCTGACCGACGGATTCGTCGCGCGCAGAACATCCCAGTGCTCGAGCGCCGCGGCCAGGGATTTTGCGTGCACCGTAGCCACCTCACCGTGGATGAGATCGCCGCGCTCGAGCTCCCCGAGAATCGCCATCACACCGCCAGCCCGATGCACGTCCTCGAGATGAACGTCGGGCCGCGACGGCGCCACCTTGCAGAGATTCGGAATGCGCCGGGAGAGCCGGTCGATATCGCGCATCGTGAAGTCCACGCCCGCCTCATGGGCGGCGGCCAGCAGATGCAGGACCGTATTCGTCGAGCCCCCCATGGCGATGTCGAGTGCCATCGCATTCTCGAATGCATCGCCGGTCGCAATCGATCGCGGCAGCACCGAGGTGTCATCCCGCTCGTAATGGCGGCGCGCCAGCTCCACGACGAGCGATCCGGCCCTGCGCATCAGGCGCTCGCGCTCCACGTGCGTGGCCAGCACCGTGCCGTTGCCGGGCAGCGCCAGCCCGATCGCCTCGACGAGGCAGTTCATCGAGTTCGCGGTGAACATTCCGGAGCAGGACCCGCAGGTCGGGCACGCGGACCGCTCGATTGCCGCCAGCTCATCGTCCGTGACGGCGGTATCCGCCGCCGCGACCATGGCGTCGATCAGATCGATCGCCCGGGCCGCCGGCGCCGTGGAGACCCGGCCCGCCTCCATCGGTCCCCCGGAGACGAAAACCGTCGGGATGTTGATCCGCAGCGCGGCCATCAGCATCCCGGGCGTGATCTTGTCGCAGTTGGAGACACACACCAGCGCATCCGCGCAGTGCGCGTTCGTCATGTATTCCACCGAGTCGGCAATCAGGTCCCGCGACGGCAGGCTGTAGAGCATCCCGTCGTGGCCCATGGCAATACCGTCGTCCACGGCAATGGTGTTGAACTCACGGGCAACACCGCCGGCCTCGGCGATCTCCTGCGCGATCAGCCGCCCGACGTCTCTCAGGTGCACGTGACCGGGCACGAACTGCGTAAACGAGTTCGCGACGGCAATGATCGGCTTGCCGAAGTCCTCGTCCTTCATGCCCGTGGCGCGCCAGAGCCCACGCGCGCCGGCCATGTTGCGGCCGTGCGTGGTCGTTCGGGATCGGTATGGAATCATGTGCTTCACTCCCGGATGCAACGAGCATCGTGCGACGCGAGGACGCAGGAGTAATATCGAACCTGAGACAGTCCGGGCATCGACGCGACTCCAAGGCCTCTTCCGCCTGACGGCGGCAGAACGACGTTAGATAGGCATCATCAGCCGATTCCCGGCGGTTCTTGATGGGAGGAATGCCATCTCCCTGCCGATGAATATACGGATTCGCCGATCAAACGGCAAGCATTGCGCGGGCGCACATGGCGGAGCTCGTTGACGTCATGTCGCTCTTCCCGCCGCCGCGATCAGCGCGCAGGCATGCAGCCACAACCGCAGGCGCGCGGCGACACCCTCCACCGGCGCGCCACAATGGGAGGCCGCCCGCTTCAAAGAAGGTAACGCGGCGGCAAGATCGCTTCGCACCGCGCTGGCGGCGAGACTTCTGACATGCGAGTCGTCATCCGCGAGCAGGCGGATCGCGAGCTCCGGGTCGAGCGCCCGACGGCGAACGAGCGCCTCGGCCGCCCGCAATCGTATGGTCGGATGCGGATCACTCAAAAAATGCGCAAACGACCCGGCATCGCTCGCGGCTATGCCCGCCAGAGCCTTGACGGCTGCGAAGCGCAGCGTCGTATCCGTCGATCGGTACAAGCCTCGCAGCAGGCTCACGGCAGCAGCCGAGCCCAGTCTCCCCACCGCCTCCACGGCGCGCACTCGTCGGCGTCGATCCGCTTCGTCTCGAGAACGCAGGCCGATGAGCGGCATGAGCGCACGCTCGGCTGTCGGGCCCATGTGTACCAGCACCGCGATGATTTCCTCGGCTCGTGCCCAGTTCTCCTCGTCGAGCGCACCCGCCAGGATGCGGGCGATATCCTCATCGGCGCGCGCCGCCGCGGGCCAAGCCGAGTGCCGCCTCGATACGAACGGCGCGCTGCCTGTCGCTCAACGCTTTCACCAGCGCGGCGACAGCGACGGGCGCATCGCGGGAATCCGGGTGGGCGAAGTCTGCGAGCAGACCGGCCGCCGCGACTCGCCCATCGAGCCGGCTCGGAGGTTCCGGCGTTCCGTCGCTCTGCGGCTGCAGCAGAACGTCCGCCAGAGGCTCCAACCCTGCCCGTCCAAACCGCCGCAACGCTGCCGCAGCCGCGGGGCGCGCCGCGTCCTCATACAGACAGTCCACCAACAGCGGAATGGCGCGCGGATCTGCGGTCAGCCCCAGCGCCGCGGCGCAGTACGGATAACGCTTGCGCCGCAACGCGGCAAGGAGCGCCTCGGTAACCTCGGGACGAGGGAAGCGGGTCAAGTGCTCGGCGATGTGATTGACGAGAATGCTCTCCGCCTCATGCAAGACCGGTGAGGGATCGCGTGCTGTCGAGTCGAGCAACGCTCGCGTCAAGACTTGCACCGCCGCCGGGCTGCCGATCGCAGCCAGCGCATCGGCCGCGAGGCAGCGGGGCTGGTGAACGGCGTCCGAAGGACCTCTCAGCAGCCGCTCGAGCGGCGGCACGGCGGCATCGCCGAGGCGCACCACCTCGTGGAAAACGAGGGGCCCCAAGTGAAGGTTGCGGAATCGGTCGACGAGGATGTCCGACATGACGCACCTGCCTCTTGCGCGGTGCTCACCTGGCGTGCGCACCGACACACGCTAGGGGTCATCAGCTCTTCGAGCATTTTGGGAGGGGAACCCCATCCCCTGCACGGACGGTAAATACACTAGGCTCAGCCATCGAGAACGTCAATGAAATTCGCGGATTGACGCGCCCTTGACGCTGAATTAAGCTCGGATTCAAGCCATCGGGGATGGAGTCCCCCGCGAACGGTCTGGCACCTGATGACTCCTGACGCCGCGCTTCAACGCGCGGGGGAAGGAGTTTTTTTATGACCGGTACAATCCCGTCGCACGCCGCCTCTGCGGCCACGCGTCTGCCACTGCCAGCGGCTACCGGGGCGTATCCCTGGTACCGTCTGCAGAGTGGAGCCGCGGCAACCACCTCACATTCAATTCGAGCCGCGTCCGAGCATCACCTCATCAGGCGAAGCGATTCCGCGGTGAGCGCGATGACGGACTTCGCCGCAAACCCGGCCTTCAGTATCGGCGCCGACTGTGCGATCGACGATGCCCTGGACGAGATGTTCCGCCGCGGCGTGCGGGCCCTGATCGTCCTCGGCCAGGACGAAGCAGTGGTCGGCCTGGTCACTTCGTACGATATTCAAGGTGGGCGGACGCAACGATACCTCGAAGGTCACCCCGCCTGCCTGCGTGAGGAAGTGCGCGTCGGCGAAGTCATGACTCCTTGTGGACAGTTGACCACCATCGACCTGCATCAGGTCCAGTCCGCGCGCATTGGCGATGTGCTGGATATTCTCCGCGGCGCCGACGCCCCTTATCTCATCGTGCTGGAGACGCCGAATGAGGCCGCGCGGCTGCTGCGCGGGATCTTCTCCCGAACCCGGCTCGAGCGGCAGCTCGGAGAATCGCCATGAGCGACACGCTCGCGCCGCAGCTCGGCGCGCGCCCACAATCGACGGACACTGCAGATTCCCGCCGAGTCGAGATCGAGGCCTGCCTGCACGCCGCCGCCGACATCCCCGGAATCGACGCCACGACCTGCCATTGGCTGTCGCAAAAGCTCTCCGACCAGGTCTTCAACCTGGTTGCCGCGGGGCAGTTCAAGCGCGGCAAGAGCACCGTCATCAATGCCCTCCTGGGCGAGCCTCTGGTGCCCGCCGGCGTCGTTCCGCTCACCTCCGTGATAACGGTCATACAGTCCGGCCGGGCCCCGGCAGCCTACGCCACGCTGCGCTATGGCCAGAAACGCCCGATCGAGATGGCCGAGCTCGGCGAATACGTCACCGAGCGCGGCAACCCCGGCAACATCAAGTCGGTCGAGCGCGTCGTGATCGAGCATCCCTCGCCCTGGCTCGCCGATGGAGTGAGGCTGGTCGACACGCCCGGAATTGCATCAGTGTACGAGCACAACACGGATGAGACACGCAAGTATCTACCGCAGGCCGACGCCGTGCTCTTCATCGCCTCCGTCGACCAGCCCGTGAGCCGCGCGGAGCTGGATTTCCTGCGCGACATCCGGCGCTACGCGGGGAAGATCTTCTGTCTGCTCAACAAGACGGACTATCTGCGCGCCGAGGAGCTGCAGGAGTCGCTTGCATTCTCCCTGCGCGCGATCCGCGAGGCGTTGGGCACCGACGACGTGCCGGTCTTCCCGGTGTCGGCACGGCTCGCCCTGGAAGGCAAGATGGGTGGCGACCCTGCGGCGCTTTCCCGCAGCGGCTTTCCTGCGTTCGAGCGCGCGCTGCGCAGCTTCATGGCGCAGGAGAAGACCGACGCCTGGCTGCAGTCCCTCGGGCGCAGTCTAGAGCGGCTGCTGACTCAGGCGCGCTTTGCGCTGGACCTCGAATCGAAAGCGCTCATCGAGCCTCTCGACCACATCGAGGCGAGCCTCGCCGTGTTCCGCGCGGAGAAGGAGCGGGCCGAGCGGGCCAGAGCGGATTACTGCGTGCTCCTGGAAGCCGATGCGCGAGCGCTCCTCAAGGAAGACATCGAGCCCAAGCTCGAGGACTTCAAGCGCTCTCAAAAAGCCGCGATCCGCGGCGCGATCGACCGCTGGGTCGGGGAGCTGCGCGGGCTGCCGTCCCGCAAGCTGCGGGCCGCCCTGGAGGAACGGAAGGTTGCCGCGATACGCGCGGCCTACGACGATTGGCTCGCACGAGAGGACACGGAAGTCTCACGCGCCTTCCAGCGGTTATGCGCCCGCTTCTGGTCGAGCTTGCAGCAGAGCGTCGACGAGCTCATGCGCCGCTCGAGCGAGCTCTTCGCCGTCGACTTCGAGCGCGCGGATACCGAGCCGCGCTGGACCGCCGAATCGGGTTTCTACTACAAATTCTGGTATGAGCCCACGAGCCTCAGGATACTGTCCACGTCCGCGATCCTCATGCTGCCGAAGCTGATCGCAGCGCCGCTCGTCGCCAAGCGCGCCAAGATGACGGCCGTCGAGCTCGTGGAGATACAGGCAGGCAGGATTCGCCACGATCTCGACGAGCGGCTGAAGAAAAGCGTACAGGACGCGCAGCGGCAGATGCTGCGCCAGATCGACTCCACGGTCGCCGGTATCGAGGCTGCAATCGAGGGTGGCGCGGCTCTGCGCATGCGCGGCGCCGCGGAGGCCGCCGCCAGGAGCGCACAAATCGAATCGGCGCGGCGTCAGATCGCGGCTCTCCTTGTCCGGCTCCGCAAGGTCATGGCGACACTGTCCGCAAATGATGAGTCTCGTTGACGCCGATGATGCGTGCGCCATGGCCGAGCACATCCACCTCGCTGATCGAGCACGGTGCGGGCGCGAGCCGCCAGTAGGCGGAGACGGGCTGATCGAGCAGCTGCAGCAATGTCGCGCGAATCACGCTGTCGTGGCTCACGAGGACCACGGTTTCGGCTGGATGGCGTTTGAGGGCCATGCGCACGACGTTCGCGGCGCGGGCAAGCAGGTCCTGCAGCGACTCCCCCTGGGGGAA